>NZ_JAUBOQ010000044.1:0-60640 GCF_036700325.1 Microcoleus sp. Z1_B2 | reverse complement strand
GGGTCATTTTTTAACGTTATATGCTTGCTATGTAAGCATTATAACCTATTTTTATCGTATTTTATGTTTAAGTCCCGCTATGCAACAGTGGTATAAAGAAGATATGGCATTATATATTTATGTTGATATTATCGTGTCTCAATTATTCAATCGCATCCCTGGACGAACCTATTTATTACTAGCAATCCTCATTTTTGCTGCCTCTAACTCTGTCATTCGCAAACTGACCGATTTAGGAGCGCAGAACCCGATAGACGGCAGAAATTTGATTTCACTTTGTAATGTTTTATTTGTAGGGAATCTCTGCGCGTTAGCAGTTTTATTCCTGGTTTATCGCCAGCAATGTACAGTGCAAAATTTCCGATCGATTCCCAGTAAAACATGGTGGGGGTTGATCGGAATTTCTTTGCTTTCTGGGGCATTGGCTCCAGCCTTAACTTTTATGGCGTTGGATTTAACCGCTGTCAATAATGTGGTACTGATTGGACGCATCGAGCCGCCTCTGATTTTAGCGCTGTCGATTCTAATTTTGGGCGATCGCGTCAATCTTTGGGTGATTGCGGGGGCGATGGTTTCGTTTGTGGGTGTTGCACTGACTATTGTATTGCAAGCACCGACTACCGATATGATGGACATGGGCGGATTGACGATTGGCAGAGGCGAATTCATGGCAGCAGGAGGGGCGATCGCGTTAGCTATTTCGACTATTATTAGTAAAGTCACGCTCAAACAAATTCCGTTAGGATTGTTCTCTATTATCAGAACAACACTGGGAACAGTTGTTTTCTTTATTGCCGTTTTAATCTTATATAGTCCCACCCACTTTATCGATGTTTTTGCGCCCTTCCTCTGGCAGTGGATGCTCGTCTATGGTGCGATTATTGTTGTTGGCGGACAACTGTGCTGGTTTACCGGACTAAAAACGACGGGCGCTGCAGATGTATCCCTCGCCAGTTCGTTTAGTCCGATCGCGGGGATTTTAACCGCCTATTTGATTTTATCCGAAACGCCAACAACAGCTCAATACATCGGCGGCAGCATCATTTTAATCGGGATCGTTCTCAATCAAATTGGCGTTTTTCGCAAGCAAACCCAATCCGCGCCTCAACTTCCTGCAAGTCCGGCAAAAGAGATGGATATGGAAGTGGGATTCAAAGGGATTTAATGGTTAATACTACAGATTATTAGTTACAATAAGTAACCCTAGAAGTTGATATTCGCAACAGCCGGATTAATGTTCATCGGGGATAGAATGTGAAGCGGTTGGCTGAGTCTCTCAAGCAGAAATAAAAGTGCGATCGATCAGTCCTAAAAACCTTCAGGCCAAAGCTTTTCGCGGTAATTTGCACCTAGAGAAAAATTTATAGTGCGATCGGGGTAAAATTAGTAGTTAGGTTCCCAAGTTTCGGGGATAAGTGGTTTATCGAGAGGACGGGGTTGTGAATACAATTATTGACACACAAGTGCTTTCATATCGTTTCAAGGAGATTGAGAACGATGTCCACGACGGAAGCCGAGCTATTTCATCAATTACAGCTAATGAATTTTTACTGGCTCAGCCTAGAGACTCAAAGCAACCTGACTACTACATTCTTCATCCAGCTAGATACTCGGTACTAAATTCAGAAGAGCGTTATTTTGGTATTCCCGAGCATTTTGGAAATCCTAAATGGGCCAAGGGAGGTGCTTGTCGGACAGACCAAGTGATTATCGACTTTGGCAGTCAGTTCTCTGCATATCGTGAGTTTGGAAACGAAGCAATTGCTGAGGTTATTAACAAAAAAAACTATGGCGTATATGAACTCAGTGTTTCTCATTTATCTAAACAAAAGCAGAAGTACCTCAAAAAACGGTTGAAATACATTTTGGATAATAATTATCGTTGTTACTCTCTAACTAGAGCGACAATAGAAAATGGGTTGACTCTGTTTTCAGAGTTTGCTGCTAAACATAAGTGCAAAAGCAATATTCGTAACACTATCAATGACATCTTAATACTGGCGACTGCTGTTGACAGACAAAAGAAATTTATAACATATGATAATGTGCTAAATCGTTTTGCTGCTGAGTATTATGAGGCCCGAACTCACCAAAACGAAGATGAATTGATAATCGATTTTTCAGAGGAGACAACTGAAAGTAGAAAAAGTAAGGAAAGTAAAGGATATGTCAATAGGGGTTGGAGTTACTCGGTTCGTAATAACCGAGAGGTACAGGGAACCTAACAACTCGCTTGCACCCGATCACATTAAGGTTGTCTGTTGGAACCAATAAGGTATCAGTGATGGGTGAAGCGAAAGGTTATGGCATGGTTCTTACAACTATAGTGGCTGTAGGAGCGATCGCCCTTTTCACTTCACCAAAAGCGCGATCGATCTCTCAACCTCATTTTGGGGGGGAGTTGAGTTTTAATTGAAGCCTTTCTCTATTATTCGAGCAAACATCGGGATTAGTATTGCAAATCTCTTCAACTAAAGCAAAATCATCGCTCTGACTATAAATAAACCTAGAGCTCTGGAGTACCTGAAGGCGGTTGTAGTCAAGCACATATTCCCTTGTTAGAGGAACTAATGTTCGCTCCAGGTTTAGGTTGTGCCGGAAATATTTCTTTTCCAACATGATTAGGATCAGCTTACTGTTAATAGGAAATACTACCTCGATTCCCTCTGAAGAATAACCACTTGACTCTAAATGGGGAGCCATTACAACTGGATTATCGGATGTAAAAAATAGTTTATCTGTACTATTTACTCCTATCAACCAAATATGATTTAAAAGAATCTCTGCAAGCTCTTTGCAATGATCAAAAATAAATTTTGCCTGTGTGATAGGCATACCATCATTTTCCAAGTATGATAATGTAGACATACACTGATTAAGTCTGTCTTTTTTTATTTCATTAGCCAATGATTCGTCAACCTTAATAGAATTGTCTTCTTCAAACTTCTTGAGGCGTCTTGATAATTCATCTTCTACTTCATTGGGTATCAATGGTTGAGTTTTTTGCCAAAACTCATTTGAAAAACATCTAAAATCTTTTGTACGGAGAGATTGAACGGCTACCCAATATGCTAAATCAAGCTTCTGGTCTTGAGTTAAAACTTGAAGAGAATCCACTTTTTTTGAGGGCTTCAGACTGAGGATGCTTTGTATTTTCTTCTGGATATGATTCAGAAACTTAGAAGCTTTTGTTTCAAGTTCTGAGAACCACTTTTCCATCGGTTGTTGGCGCTCTTTATTGCCAGATTGTTGAGGAAAATCATAAAAATATTTTTCACACGCTAAATTTTTGACGTTAGTAAATGGGAGTATTTTATTTTCAATTTTATCAAAAGTACACAGTTTTTCTTGCGGGTTAGTAAAATACTTTAGGTAAAATTGAGGTACATAGTGTTGATTTTTAACATTTGACATACAGTTTAGCACCAATAAAGATTATTTTATGTTTGTATTGTAACATAAAATAATCTCTATGGGGAATATTAAATAGGATCTTTTTGAGGGATTAGTAATTATTAATTAAACTTCTAGAGGTAGGTTCACTATAATCTCTTATTTTCTAGGAACGATCGCCCCGAACCTCACTTCACCAAAATGGCGATCGCCCTTATCCCCTCAAATCTCCCCATTCACCTGCATCTGATGCACCTTATCTGCCAACTCTTGGCGGCTTTCCTTATCGAGTGCATCAATTGCCAGCATTCCCAAGTACACGACTTCCTTCTGGGTTAGTCTGGTCGCTAGCGCTTGTTTTTGAATGACTTCCTTGATCACGGAACTGACCGCGATCGCAGTATTAGTTTTAGCCACGAAGAATAATCAACTATTAATAACAACTTTCCTTGATGTTACCATCCTCAGTCCGATTAATTACAATAATGTTTGACTAAGTACAATTAATCATGCTATAGTGTCAAAAATACAAAAAAGCGATCGCCCCCGGTCTAGACAACTTAAGGGCGATCGCCTTTAAAACTTATGTAGACAGGTATCAACTGTCTAAGTTATCCACCATGATAGCAGCATTCCAGCTAAAATCAAGCACCTTCGCCTGCTCCAAAATTATCCACAAGTCCCCAGTCCTTCATCCGCTGGCAAGATTTGTCACAGAAGAAACTGTTGCACTGCTGTTCAATATCTCAACAGACCAGATTTACCGCATCGAATGCTGTCGCTACATGGTCTACGTCCACGCCAAAGGCATCAGTCGGTTTGTCAGTTATGCCGATTTTCCGCCAATTTTAGAAGTAGAATTACCGAAACTTCAAGACTTTGGCAGATGGTACAAACGCTGGAAAGGCAAAAAAGCACCTGATTTTTGGACACAATTTTATATACATCAATTCAAATACGCTACTACTGCGGATAAACAGCTTGCATGGGGCCTCTTGGTAGCTGTAGTCAAATCCCTATTCTCAGAAACAGCTTTGCAACAACTCCGAGATGCTTATTTATACGAAAAATATAGGCGGGAAAATTTTTGAATATGCGATCGCCCCGAACCTCACTTCACCAAAAGGGCGTGAAGCGTAGCTATCCCGTAGGGAATCGCCCTTTTCCCCTCAAATCTCGCCCTTTACCTGCATCTGATGCACCTTATCAGCCAACTCTTGTAAGCGCTTTTCGTCTAACTCGTCGATCGCCAGCATCCCGACATAGATGATTTCCTTCAGCGTTAGCCTGGTTGCTAGCGCCTTTTTCTGCACAAGTTCCTTAATTATGGGGCTAACCCCAATGGCGGTACTGGCTCTAGTCACAAAGGTAACGGGAGATTAACAACTTAGACTAAATCTTAGCACCTTTAAGCTGAGCTTTTATCTGCGATGCCAACTGCTTAAGCGCGTCTTGACAAGACGAGACACAAGGGTTTATAGTGGAAAAGTGGAAAGGTTGATCGACCTATTCCTCCAAAACCTCAACCAGATCCTCAATCATCACATCAAAAGTCCGAGCTAACTTCCGCAGGCAAGTAAAGTCAACCATTGCCATTTCAGGACGACGAGCATAGCTTCTGACAGTGCTATAAATTACCCCGGAACGATCGGATACTTCCTTAAGCGTCCAGCCCTTCTCCGCCGCTAGTTCCCGAATTTTTAGCCTGACTAAACCCATGCTTGACAGTTGATGCAATTCTTAGGTTGACTCACCATGATATCTGAAAATCAGTCAATATCGTGGCCGATAGACCTATTCCTCCAAAATCTCCACCAAATCCTCAATCATTACGTCAAACGTGCGAGCCAACCTGTGCAAGTAGGCAAAATTAACGGTTGTCATGCCTTGACATTGGGCGTAGTTTCTGATGGTGCTGTAACCAACGCCCGATCGATCGGAAACTTCCTTAAGTGTCCAGCCGTTCTGGGCCGCAAACTCCCGAATCCGCAACCTCACTAAGCCTTTGCTCATACTGACTTGACAAATGACAATCTGCTGTCGTTTAATATTAGATATCTGAAAAAGCGATCGCCTCACGTCTGGACAACTAAGGGCGATCGCCTATTAAACCTAATCAGGACAGATAATCTCTGTCCTGCACATCTACAACAAAAAGATGTACACACCTACAATCAAGAGATGCGTCTATTATGATATCAGAAACTCCGGCAAAATCGCGGACGATCTACCTATTCCTCAATAATCTCCACCAAGTCCTCAATCATCACATCAAAGGCCCGCGCTAACTTGTACAGGGCGGTAAAGTCAACCATTGATATTTCTGAACGACGAGCATAGCTGGTTATGGTGCTATAGATCACGCCCGATCGCTCAGCCACCTCCTTGAATGTCCAGCCTCTCTCGGCCGCTAGCTCTCGCACTTTAACTCTGACTAAACCCATGCTTGACAAATAATGCAGTTGCGTTTTAAGATAATTGCATCTAAAAAAGCGATCGCCCCCGGTCTAGACAACTTAAGGTCGATCGACCTATTCCTCCAAAACCTCAACCAGATCCTCAATCATCACATCAAAAGTCCGAGCTAACTTCCGCAGGCAAGTAAAGTCAACCATTGCCATTTCAGGACGACGAGCATAGCTTCTGACAGTGCTATAAATTACCCCGGAACGATCGGATACTTCCTTAAGCGTCCAGCCCTTCTCCGCCGCTAGTTCCCGAATTTTTAGCCTGACTAAACCCATGCTTGACAGTTGATGCAATTGCGTCGTACAATTTTATATGTAAAGAGCGATCGCCCCCCGGCCTGGAAAACTAAAGGGCGATCGTCTGTAAAACCTAATCTGGACAGATTATTTCTTTCTATCAAAAAGTGCATTTGCCATATCCAGAAGTCTACTAACCATATCCAGAGGTGTACTAGCCATGATATCAGAAACTCCGGCAAAATCGCGGACGATCGCAGAATCCAGAATAATTCACAAATCGCCAATCCTGCATCCGCTGGCGAGATTCGTTACCGAAGAAACAGTTGCACTCCTGTTCAATATCACAGCAGACGAGATTTACCGCATCGAATGCTGTCGTTACATGGTGTACGTTCACGCCAAAGGCATCAGCCGCTTTGTTAGCTACGCCGATTTTCCTCCTATTTTACAAGTACAGCCGATCGCACTTCAAGATTTTGGCAGATGGTACAAACGCTGGAAAAGCAAGCAAGCACCAGCATTTTGGACTAAATTCTACACGTACAAGTTCAAAAAAGCTGTTTCCGTTGACAGCTTGCTAGAGTGGGGCCAATTGGTAGCTACTGTTAAATCGGTCATTTCTGGGCCCGCGCTGCAACAGCTACGAGATGTCTATGCCCAAGAAAAAGATTTGATGGATAAATTTTAAAGTGCGCTCGACTTAATCCTACTTGAACTTTCAATTAAATTTTAAAACACTTCATCTTCGATTCCCAGCCACCATTCCCCCAGATTCATTAAATCTTTGTGGATATCGGTAAGTTCTGTCATATACTCTTCAGCAGAAATCTCCGATCGCCTTTCTTGCAATTTTTTCAGCCGCAGTTGCACCAACAGCCAAGGTTTGGAAATCCCATCGGTTGCTTCGATATATTTGGCTAGCTGTTTGCTGTCCATAGTTATTGATTATTTTTTATATCGGAATGATTAAACCGTAGAGAACGCAGAGAACGCAGAGGAAGAGAAGAGAGAGATGAATAATTCTGAGACCAACTAATCTAATATTATAGGACTTTTGAAACGGCTTAAAAAGCTCTGATTTTTCCCAGTCGGTTTCAACCGACTTGAGCTTTGAGCCAGGGGTTGAAACCCCTGGCGGACTAACGGATTGGCGGACTTGGAAGCTAATATGCCTCCCGCAAACATCTTTTACCTATAATCCGAAGTCTGAATATTCTTGAGCTTCGCAGCATATTTCATGCCGTATTCCGGGCGACAGAAGCGATCGATCTGAGACTCAAAGAAAGCCCGATTTGCCTTCAAATGCTTTGGATTCGGGTCATCTAAAGGATACAAAAGAGCAGTCCGTAACGCTTGAATCACCGCCGAAGTTACGCAGTACATCGATCGCTGGAATGTCACCCCAATTTGATTTAGGATATCATCTTCACCGCGACAGCGCTGTTTGTAGAAATCCATCAAATAAGGCGGCAGGAAATGCAGCATATCTTGTGCTAGCAAAGTCGGCGGAATCCCCGCCGTACCTACCGGGAATTTGTCTGCATACAAAACTCCGTAGTGGAAGTCTTTTTGGTCGTCAGGAACTTCTCTAGCTTGAGCGTTGTAAGATTTGGTGCCTCGGAATGGCGAAGTGCGATAAAATACAGCTTCCACGTAAGGTAACGCTGCTTCGTAAAGCCAAGTGAAACCTTTAGATTTGGGGATGATTTCGTAGGTTTCACCGTCGATTTGGACATGGTGGTAAATGGGTCTTCCGGCGATCGCAAATATGCCATTTACTAGGAAATCCATCGCCTGCGGGACTGTGGTAATTTTCCCTTCGTCGTACAAGTCGGAAACTTCAAAAAACACTGGTGCCATTACTTCCCAGAATAAACCGAGATTGCTGTAATAAGACATTTGGCGGCACTGTTCTAAAAACATTTCGGGAAATGCTTTGTGAATTGCCAGCATGAACGGGTCTTTTTTGAAGTAAGCTTTAATTGCGCGATCGGCATTAGCTTTATATTCGTCACTGTCCAAATAAGGATCGAATTGATTGGTTGGGACGTACAAGCCCCGGTGCCAAAGCATTGACCTCATGCACTCTTCGGCAAATTCCATGTTAATGCGATCGTGCCACAAATGATGGAACAGTCGCGGGAGTTTACCAGTTTCACCCTTCTCCATGAACTCCAAAAGTTCTGGGTGGACACTTCCAGTACCGCGCCAAATCCGCAAATCTGCACCGTCGCCTGCATAGTGATTTTGTAAATCTAAATACTCTTGCGGTAAAAAGTATTTAAAGAAAGGAAGCGGGTGTAAAAATACTCGTTCGGCGATGTAAAGCAAATCCCGCCAGTAGAAGTCCATCGGCACCGCGTAAGCTTTCCAGATAGCGATGATTTGCATCAGATTTTCCGGCGTATCTGGAATCATAGCGCCGCCCGCTTCCAGTCTGTGAATTATTTCGGCAAATTCGTGTTTTGAAGGGGGTAGTTTAGTTGCTGGTTTATTAGGGGTTTGTACCATTGTTTCTTCCTTTGTTTGACTGAATTTTACTATTTATAAATTGCTCTATTCGGGAATTAGGTTCTCCCAAATCTCATGCTTTTCGGAAAGATAGCGCTGCTTTTTACAGTTATTTTTCCTCTTTTCCAGCCCAAGGAGGCGGGCCTTGTGGAGAGCGGATGTTGATAATTGATCCGTTCGACAGAGTTATCGAAAAAGCATCAAATTCGCCGTCATCCATTTCGCCAACAACGGTAATTGTTTCCCCTTCTGATAGATTAATATTGCGCCACCTGCGCGGGCCGGCATCGACTTTAACTTGACCGCTGCCGTCATTTAAAATCCACTCATTTTCATCAGCTTCTCCAAAACCGACTACTCGGCCAGAGATGGTAATTCCTGTTTTCGATGCTGGCAAATCGCGAATTCGAGTTATAGCTTGTGCAAAAGCAGAAGTTGCCATTACTAAAAGAAGGGTTGTAACGGCGGATACACTGAAAAGTTTTTTCGGTTTCATGAGCGCTCATCTCCTGGTATTTATCTGGAGGCTCTGCGTCCAAAATCTTGCATTAAAATTGGATACAGAGCCTAGTAACGAGTAGATATTTGTGAGGCAGCATAGTCGGACACAAGGCAAGTGCCGACCCTATTTTAATCGCTGAACTATCTCAGTCTGCGGAGACAGACTTCGTTTGTGTAAAGGCGATTTCAATCGCTGATTTTTTCCAAGGATAGCTAATAGCAACTTGGGTATTCCTGTCAGCCGGCAGAGTAGCAACGATCGCATTTGTAGTCGATTCGCTCCACTTGAGCAGCCAAGCAGGTTGAATTCCCAACACGAAAATGATGCCCGCCAAAACCAGCGCCGGCATATTTTCAGCAAACGTAACTGGAGGGTAGTAAGCCGTGGCATTGTCCAACTTCCCAAAACAGGTGCGGTTGAGCAGAATCACAAAGTAAACGGCTGTTAAACCCGAAGCTAAAATGCAGATTAAAGTGGGAATTGGAAAGATAGAGAAACTGCCTTGAAATACTAAAAATTCGGCAATAAAACCCACCAAACCGGGAATGCCGGCGCTTGCCATGCCGCCCAAAACTAACAGGGAACTAGCCGTGGGTAAACCCCGCATCGGATTCATCAAACCGTTGAGCACGTCCAAATCTCGCGTGCCGACTTTGCTTTCGATGATGCCTACTAAATAAAATAGCAAAGCTAAAATTAAGCCGTGGCTTACCATTTGCCCGACTGCACCGATTAATGCCAGCTTCGTACCCGCAGCGCAGGCAACGAGGATGTAGCCCATATGCCCGATCGAACTATAGGCTACCATGCGTTTGATGTCTTTTTGGGCGATCGCGCTCAAAGCACCGTACATCACGCTCACAGTCCCGATAATCGCTAAACCGGGAGCGATAATCGACCAAGTTTCGGGAAACATCTGCAAGCCAAACCGCACTAAACCGTAAGTTCCCAACTTCGCCAGAATCCCTCCCAGCAAAATTGCTGTTGCTGGCGAAGCTTCCACGTAAGCATCCGGTAGCCAAGTATGCAGTGGCACCAAGGGAATTTTAATTCCCAACCCAATTAGCAAAATTGTTAGCAGGATTAACTGCACATTTCTCGGCAATTCTTGAGTGGTAATCGCACTGTAATCGAAATTTAAAGAACCGCTAAGCCAAGCCACACCCAAAAATGCTGCTAGCACTAAAAGTCCCGAAACTGCCGTGTAGATCAAAAACTTCATGGCAGCGTATTCCCGCTGCTTTCCGCCCCAAATCGCAATCAACAGGTAAAAAGGAATTAATTCTACTTCGTAAAACAGTACAAACAGCAGCAAATTTTGAGACATCAAAGCTCCGGCAATACCAGCATTGATTAGCAAAATCAAAGCGTAGTAAAGCTGGGGGCGCTCCATCTTTTCGCCCGTGCCGTAAATGACTAATAGCGTCAGCAAAGCACTTAAAACCAGCAGCGGCAATGACAAGCCGTCAATGCCCAAATTGTAGCTCAAACCTAATTGTGGAATCCAAGGCAAATATTCTTGAAATTGCAGTCCCGAATTTGCTGGATCGAATTGAGTTAACAGCCAGATATTCAACAGGAAAACAACAGCAGCAAAAGCTGAGGCTATTGAACGCAGGCGCATCCCATTTATGTTTCCGGGCAGGAACCCGACTACCGCAGCGCCCAACGCGGGCAACCAGAGCAAGGCACTAAGCATAATGTGTGAAGAGTAAAGAGTAAAGAATCTATTGAGAGTTGATAGTTGATAGTCAATCTTTGAGAGTTGAGAGTTGATAGTTGATAGTTATCAAGCGTCAATTGTCAAATTTCAATTTTTCGCTGTTACAAACCCCTCGCTGTCAATTGTCAACTGTCAATTGTAGGCTGTTAAAACCCCTTGCTGTCCCAGGTCAACTGTCCCAGGTCAACTAACTCTGGGGGCGGGCACGGGGGCACAGCCCCTACCAACTGTCAACTGTTAACTGTTAACTGTTAACTGTTAACTGTTTAAGACTCAACCAACCTATTGATGAGACCCGTATCTAAATCGTAATAGCCACCCACCACTTTCAGTTTATTCTCCAGAATTAACTGAGAGATCACTGGAGATGCTTTTAATTTTCTAGTTTGCAGGATAACATTTGCTTTTGAAGCATTTTCTAGATGATCGCCCGTTTGGTTTTTTGAGCTTTCTACAGCAGGCTTAATGGCGTCGAGCAAACTGCCAATTTGACCGGGAACTTGAGCACCTTTAATGGTAGCTTCTACCGCACCGCACCTTTTATGCCCGATTACCATCAGCACTTTTGCTCCCAACACCAACGTGCCAAATTCCAGGCTGCCAATTTCTTCGGGAGTCGCCACATTGCCGGCGACTCGACAGACAAATAAATCTCCAAATCCTTGGTCGAAAATAATCTCGGAAGGGAAACGGGAATCCGAACAGCCGAGAATAGCAGCAAAAGGTTTTTGAGATATGGCAACTTGGGCGAGATCGGATAAGTTTTGGTTAAAACCTCGGCGTTTTTTTTCAACAAACCGCTTGTTCCCGCTCATTAACTTTTGCAAAGCTGCATCGGGAGTCATGTCATTTTGAGCAATTGCTGGTTCGGGTGCAGCCAAATCAGCGCCTGCTCCTGCTGCGAGTATCCCTGTACCAATGGCTCCTGCGACAAATTTGAGGGAATTGCGTCGGGAAAGATTGAAGTGTCTGTTGTCTGAGGTCATTTATGCTGCCTTATTTGAACGAGTGGGAAATCTTTGTTCAAGATTTCAGGTTTTTAAGATTTTAGATTAAAACTGTCACCTAAAATCTTCAATTTTATATGTCTTTACCCGCCTACAATCAGCGACAAGCGAGCTAGCAAAGGCCAGCTTATGAGTAGTCCCAAAACTGCTACTCCGAACAGAATTGTTAGGGCGTAAAACTGAGTTTGACCGTTAACGTTGTATTTGAGGCTTTGCCCGCCGAAAACCGTTGCAAAACCGATTAAGTTCGCGAATCCGTCAACAATATTGCGATCGAACCACGAGATGATTTGAGCAACTAAACCGACTGCAAATATCACAGTCACCCGGTAAAGTTTTGCCGTGTAAAAGTCGTAAGCAAAAAAGTCTTGCAAAGCTTCAGAACCAATTCGTACCGGTTTTTCCCATTTTTCGTTCAGGTAAACAAATGCTCCGGCACTGATGCCGATCGCCGTTGACAAAACTAGCAATCCAGTTGCGGTATAATTCAAACTTGCCCCCGGCACTAAATGCCACGCAGCCAGCAAGTGCGGAACGTGCAAAGTAAAGCCCATTAAAACAGTCATCGGCAAGATAAAAGGCCAGTGAACTTCCGGCGAACGTTCGGTCATTTGCTTTGGTTTGCCGCCAAAAACTAAACCGAAGACGCGCACCAACCCAAAAGCAGTTACACCGTTGACAAACAGCACTATTCCTAACAAGGAAGGGTGAGCTTCCGACAGTCCTGATGTGAAGTCTTCTAAAGCCCAGAAGCAGCCGAAGGGCGGTAGTCCCACCAATCCAGCGCTACCGACAATAAACGATATTGCCGATATTGGCCGCTTTTCCCACAAACCGCCGAGAGATCGGACATCCTGAGTGATGCTGTTCCAAACTACCGAACCGATGCTCATCACCAGCAAACCCATGGCCAAACTGTAGGCAAATATTAATGTCAGGGCTGTCTGGGCTTGTCCGGTGCCGACGGCGATAAATACTAAGCCCATGTAAGAGCTGACTATATAGGAAAGCGTGCGCTTGATGTCAATTTGGGCGATCGCAATTAATGAAGCGCCAACCGCCGTCGCGGCGCCTACAATAATAGCTGTCTTCAGTCCGATCGGCGACAAAGCAATCACCGGCTGCAACTTAATCAATATCCAAGCACCAGTTTCCACAACTACGGTGTTCCGCAAAATCGTCGCCGGTAGCGGGCCTTCCATCGCCTCATCCAGCCACAGGTGCAAGGGAAACTGAGCGCACTTACCCATCGGGCCGGCAATCAAGGCT
This sequence comes from Microcoleus sp. Z1_B2, assembly GCF_036700325.1. Lineage (NCBI taxonomy): Bacteria > Bacillati > Cyanobacteriota > Cyanophyceae > Oscillatoriales > Microcoleaceae > Microcoleus > Microcoleus sp. Z1_B2. Next base: position 47,527 of record NZ_JAUBOQ010000044.1, on the reverse strand, counting down.
AAGCTCAACAGTGTCGCTACAGTAGGGTCAAGCTTTGCAGTTTGAGCCCAAACAGCCAACTCATCAAAATTCCAAGTTCCAGCCAGCGGCAGAATTGCGACTACTCCCATCAGCAGGAATAAATCTCCCACCCGCTTGGTTAAGAAAGCGTCGCGGGCTCCTGTCACCACCAAAGACTGATTGAACCACAGCCCGACTAACAGGTAAGTGCCCAAAGTCAGAACTTCTAAAATCATGTAACTGAAGAAGAGGGAATTGCACAGTACCAAGCCGCACATCCCCGCTTCAAACAGCCCCATCAGGGAAAAGAACCTCGCCCAGCCCCAGTCCATTTCCATGTAACCGAAAGCATAAATCTGCGCCAGCAAGTTCAGTCCGGTAATCAAAACTGTCGCCCCGACGGTGACAGCAGAGATTTCTACGGGAATGGTTAAGTCTAAACCTGCTACATTCAGCCAGGGAATTAACTGGTGTTGCGCCGGTTGGTTCCAGATAGCTGTCAGGGCTATGACGCCGTGTAAGAAAGCGAACAAGGTTAAGATGGCGTTCACGTAACCGGATGGTCTTGGCCCCGTGCGGCGGGTAACTGCTGGAAACCACAGCATCGACAGAACTCCGCCGATAAGTGGATAGCAAGGTATAAACCAAACGGTCTGGAGTAAGATTTGAGCCATTGGCATTACCTGTAAAGGTTACAAAAATTTAAAATTCTGAGAATAATTCCGATCGGGCAAACAACAGCACGGCGAAAGCCAGAAGGCAGAATTAGAGGCTATTTTGGCGTCAGTATTCGAGTTACTCGTTGTTTTGATACTAGGCGGGAAGAATAGACTTATTAATTTTATATTAAGTATTGCGTTAAATTTTCATATTTCTGATTCAGCATACTTATCTATACCGATAACCTCTACTTATAGGTATATAGGGGCGGGATGGTGTACAAACGAATATTTGTCGATCGCACATCTTGCACCATTTTGAGGAACAGGCAAGATGCCTGTTCCACAAAGAATTCAATTTTTTTGTGGGGAGTAGGGGTTGGGCTTCCTGCCTGCCCGTGAAATGCTTATTTAGAAAAGGCAAGATGCCTGTTCCACAAAGAATTCAATTTTTTTGTGGGGAGTAGGAGTTGGGCATCCTCCCCGCCCGTGAAGTGCTTATGGTCTAAAATATTAAAATCGCTCAATCTGCCAAGCTGCTAAAGGAAGTTTGGCTTGGCGCTGTCCGATCGCCCTTGCCCTAACATTCACTAGACCGATCGGCGTATTAAACAAATCTACCATATCGGCTTGGGCCATCGCACTTTTGGCAGCAGCCACAGGAAATTCTTTTAACAGCCATCTAGCCAGCCGATAAAAATATTCCGGTGCTGTCAATTCTCGCATCAAATCGACACCGTGGAGTTCGTGCAAATATTTATTAGATTCGCCGTACCGATACCATTGACTTTGCAACTGTTTTATTGTATAACGGTGGCGGTGTCGGACGATCGCATTTTCGGCAAAATACATTTTATAGGATGTTTCGCGCAAAATCCGCCAACACAAGTCAGCATCGCCGCCGCTGGTGAGATGCGGGCGAAATAATCCTATTTGTTGTAAGACTAGCCTCCGTACAGCTAAGTTGGCGGTTTGACCGTAGGGACAAAAAGGGTGAGCGAGGGTATGTTTTTGAGATAAAGTATTTTGGCGATCGGCGTGTTGTTCTAAGATAGTTTTACCGGGCAAAGCGAGTATTTCCCCAGCGCTAATTCCTACTTCTAAGTCAACAAATGGCTTAACTAAATTTTCCAGCCAGTCAGATTCCGGGCGACAGTCTGCATCGGTAAATGCAATGATTTCGCCTGTGGATGCGCGAATTCCTTGATTGCGGGCGGCGTAGGAACTTTGAATCTGATTTTCGGTGAGGTGGCGAATGGTTATGTGATTGAAATTGCTTCCTCCCGTTACCAAGGGGGGGAGTGAGGGGGGGTTAGAGGCTGCTGTTTGGAGGATTGCTGAAGTGCGATCGCGACTGTTGTTGTCTACTAAGAGATATTCTACTCTGTGTGGCGGATAAGTTTGCGATCGCAGGCACTCGATCAACTCCGGCAAATCCATCTCGCCGTTGTAAACAGGCACAACCACCGAAACCTCCGGTAAAAACGTTTTAGTCATTCAGAAACAACCGTAAACGATAGCATAACTAATATTGAGTAAGATTAAACGAACCGCGAAGGCGCTAAGGAAGATAAATAAGCAAATGTAGTTCTTCCTTTGTCCTAGAACCCTCTTCGCGGTTATTCAAATAATTAAAAAGTGTTACTAATTTCCATTGCATTAACTGAGGATATCAATTCTCAAAATTATAACTTCCGAGCCTTAAACAGGCAAGATGCCTGTTCCACAACTGCATTCAGTTATTGTGGAACAGGCATCTTGCCTGTTTCTATGAAATAGTAGAAAATATCTCTTACATCCCCTGTGCAATCCGTCACGCAATCTCTTCTCAAATGTTGCTAGTTAACATCAGAATCATTAACACTAACGCCCCGTTAGTTAAATAAAAAATGCCAACAACCTGAGTTTCCAACCACCCGCACAACTCTAAATGATGGTGCAGTGGAGCCATTCTTAACAGACGCTTGCCGATTCCATCAGGCCCTTTTGTAGCTTTGTAATAACCTACTTGAGCAATTACTGACAGCGTTTCAATAAAGAAAATCCCGCTGATAATTAATAATATCCAAAGGCTATTTGTTAATAAAGCTACCGCACCCAACGCACCGCCCAAAGCTAAAGCACCTGTATCGCCCATAAACACCTTGGCTGGATTGCGGTTGTGTGCTAAGAAACCGAAACAACTGCCGCTGATGCAAGCGCAAAATATCATTAATTCTGGCGAAGTTGAGGCTACAGATGCGCCTAATCCCAAAAGTGCGATCGCCCCCAAACCTCCCATCAACCCGTCAACACCATCGGTAAGATTAGTAGCATTGCTTTCGGCAACTAGCACAAAACCAGCCAGCGGCCAGAACAGCAAACCTAAAGGCAATACCCAACCGAAAGGCAAAGCAACATTCGTAGAAATTGCAGGTTGATGAAACATCAGCCACAGACAAAATAGAGCAGCAAAACTTATTTGCAAAGCCAATTTCATCCGAGGTGAAATACCTTTGTTCGACTTACGTCGCAGAATTTGCCAGTCATCGAGCCAGCCAATGAAACCGTAAGCTAAAGTTAAAGCCGATACGGCAACAACATCTGAGTTAAACTTAGACCAAAGTAAAGCGACTGCTACCCCAGCAGGTATAAAAAAGATGCCTCCCATTGTCGGCGTTCCCGCTTTTTTCAAATGGGCTTGGGGGCCGTCTTCGCGAATTATTTGTCCTGCTTTTAGTTGCTGGAGTACGGGCACCACTGCATAGCCCAACCCCGACGCAACTACAGCACAAACAACTAGCGGCATAAATAGCGATGCAGGTAAATTCAAAAATCTACCCGCTACTACATCTAAACCGATCGCTACAGTGCCGAGCCCCAAACCCAGCAGCAGGAATAAATTCTTGCCTGTAAGTTTGAAAGGCAGACTAAAAGAGATTTTCTCATCCAAAAAGTTATCCATAACACTCCTCACCACACACTATTTGAGAATAAGCAATTGACAATGGGGGAATAGGGTGCGATACAGGAGATTGAGAAATCTCTGAGTTTTTCTTCCCTGTTTCCGGTTGATTTCTTCACCCTTTTACCCGTTATTCTTCGCCTACACTCACATCCTCTTCTACTTCATCTTCTAAATCATCGTAAGGACTGTCGTCAACTGCCATCAGTTCAGAAATTTCTTCTTCGTGCAGATAGTCGGGTTCTTGGACATCCCTTGCTAACAGGCGATTGTTAGATTCCAACCAGTCTAAAAGAGAAGATTGCTGTTTTAATGGAATTACATCCGCAGGTAAATGGCGAGGAATTTGACGCAGAGATGGGTTGTACATGATTATCGGTTTTTAAAGACAAAGACGCGATCGAGTAGAGGTAACGTTTTGCCGACGAACTGCTGCTTTGATCAAGCACTTGCAAATCGGGCATTTAGCAAGGCTAAAGCATTATACCACAGGCACTGTTTGGTTCCGGATCGGATAAGATGGGAGACCCAAAAGGCGATCGCCCCCAAGCATGGGCATGAGGATAGCACTAAAATCCGCTCTTGCCAATCCTTCTTTAGCCGTAAGCATTGTACTCTAAGACGATCGTCTTTAAGATATCGCGGGACAAGCGGCGATCCTGTTCTGCAAGCCTCCCTAACAGCAAGGGTTTGATTCACAACAGTCTCCTGGTTTTTCATCAAAGCCTGATCCCGAATGCCCTCTGGCTTCTTCAGTCAACTCTCAAGCAATAAATCTCAGAATGGATATAACGGCAGCGGTTTTATACAACAAAGAGGGCTACCACACCGGAGGCAAAAAACTTCTGGGGCGTCATTCAGCCGGAGAAGGGTTTCTCAAAAGCTTAGTCCAACACGGAACCGCCGACTCTCTCTACTGTTGCGCCGATAGCGAAACAACCTTTAAAGAGTTTTGTTCGCACATCCAACCTTGGCTGCAAACACCTCGGAAAGTCCGCTGGATTCCCATGGAACGACCGGATTTGCTATCTCAACCGGGCACAATTTACCGACCCGATCCGGTTCTGTCGCAGATGGTTTGGGCGCGCAGATTTGTCGATCAGCGGGCCTACAGCGTTTGCGGCGTTACTCACACGATCGGTACAAAATACATCATGGAGGCGATCGGCGATTTGATCACCGCACCCATGCAGCCTTGGGACGCCCTGATCTGCACATCTGCCGCCGTGAAAACAGCAGTAGAAGGAGTTATGAGAGAGTGGTCTGAATATTTAGCCCAGCGCAACGGCGGTAAACCGGAAATTTTGGTCAAATTCCCCGTTATTCCCCTCGGAGTCGATTGCAGCGCGTTTCCGCAGGGTGTGGAAGCAGTGAATATTCGCCACCAAATGCGACAAGAACTCGGCATTTCTCCCGAAGATATTGTTGTGTTATTTGTCGGTAGATTGACTTTTTCTGCAAAAGCTCATCCGGTACCCATGTACATCTCCCTAGAACGGGCGGCACAACAGACAAAAGCCAAAATCCACTTAATTCAAGCCGGTTGGATCGAAGATCCGAGAGAAGAACCCGACTTTAAAAAGAGCGCGCCAATATTTTGTCCCTCGGTGAATGCTATTTTTTTAGATGGGAGACAGCCCGAAATTAGAATAAATATTTGGTCGGCGGCCGACATTTTCATTTCGCTTTCCGACAACATTCAAGAATCCTTCGGACTGACACCAATAGAAGCCATGGCGAACGGACTCCCGGCCATAGTCTCCGATTGGAACGGATACAAAGAATCTGTACGCCACGAAATAGACGGCTTCCGCATTCCCACACTCATCCCGCCCCCGGAATCTTGTTTAGATTTAGCCCTAAATTATCTTGACGACAGCTTAAATTGGCCGACTTACATGGGTCACACTTCCCTCGCGACAGCAGTAGACATTGATGCTTGCACCCTGGCGTTGTGTGAATTAATTGAAAACCCCGAATTGAGAAAGCGGATGGGGGAAAATGCCCGACAAAGGGCGAGGGAAATTTATGATTGGAAAGTAGTAATTGCTGCTTACGAACAATTGTGGCGGGAATTAGCAGAAATTCGCCAGGGGGCACCGGAGTCAGCACCTTTAAAACCTGGGAAGCCGCCTTATCCCCTAGGCGACGATCCGTTTCGGGTATTGGCTAATTATGCGACTAGAAGTTTAAGCAATGAGATGATGCTGAGTCTGGGTGCGATCGCCACACCAGAACTTTTCAAGCAGGTACAGACAATTAGGTTTACCAGTTTTGGTGAGGATAGGAGAACATCTGTTAACATTCAGATGGAGATATTGGAGACAATTAAGCAGGAAGGTGCGATCGGCGTGGGGGAACTTATCCGACGCTACGTTAAAAACGAGCAAGAATTAGCCGACCTGTATCGGACTTTGCTTTATTTGGTGAAATTTGATATCTTAGTTATTAGTTGTTAAGCTGTCACGCATTTAAATTGCATATTCAGGGCGGGCGAGACGCCCACCCCACAAGAATTAGATTGTTTTTTGACATTCTATTTAAATGCACAACAGCTTAATACTCTGCGGAATCGGCGATTAATATCGCTAGTACACAAAATTTCCTCCCTCTCGCTTGAGACAGAAGAAAAGAGCGGTCTGACTTTTGCCTCACCTTCGATAATTAATCCGTGTATTCGTGTCAAAATCCGTGTTCTTCCTTCTTAAAAAATCATGCTTAGAAAATCTGCACTCTTAGAGATAATTGCTGGTAAGAATCGCGGTTTGCTGGCTACGGCTAGCGACAAGCAAGCGATTTTAAGTGCGATCGCCCAATTGGAAGATTACAACCCCACACCACGCCCTGTCGAAGCCGGAGAGCTTTTAAATGGTGATTGGCGGTTATTGTACACCACCAGCCGCGAACTGCTGAATCTCGACAGTTTTCCCTTGGTGAAATTGGGTCAAATTTATCAATCTATCCGCGTCAAAGAATCTAAAATTTACAACATTGGCGAACTTTACGGCTTGCCTTATTTGGAAGGAATTGTCAGTGTAGCAGCAAGATTTGAGCCAACTTCCGAACGGCGAGTGCAGGTGAAGTTTGAGCGGTCTATAGTAGGTTTAAGCAGGTTGATTGGCTATGAATATCCGGGGAAGTTTATCGATGAGATTGAGTCGGGTAAAAAGTTCGCTGCTGTAGATTTCGGGCTGGATACTCGCGAACAGCAGGGATGGCTGGATGTCACTTATTTGGATAAAGATTTGCGGATTGGACGGGGGAATAAAGACAGTGTTTTTGTATTGACAAAAGAGTGATTTTGTGATGTGTGATGTGTGATTAAGTGCGATCGCCCCTTAACTCATACTAAATTTATCTTTCCTTCATCCGCGTTTATCCGCGTTCATTTGCGGTTAAAAATCAAAAATATATCACTTTTGCAAACAATTCAACACTTACTAAAACCCTCAAATCCATAGCCGATAAAAGCTTCAGATAGGATAACCGTTAAAACTTAGCGTTAAGAATTGACAATTGACAATTCTTGTGATATGTGCTTGAATTTTAATGGAAAAGGCGTTAGTACATTCCCGCGAAGAAACTTACTAACGCCTTTTGTGTACTCCTTACGAATACAACACGATTATGCCACAAAACGGTTATCAACAGGGATTCACAGCGAATCCTAGTGCGATCGCGTACCAAAAACGCCTTTACCCTTGGGCGATTGCCAAACTCATGCCCAGTATGCAGCGGGCGATTGTGGGGCGATTTCGCAGTCGATCGGATGCTGACGGACACTTGCTGTGTCTGCGTCAACTCATGCCTCAAGCAACACTTGTCGTAGTCTTTGACTTGCAGCCAGACTTAGAAGTACCAATTGCGGCGCCCACAGCAATTCGATAAACACCGCATCAAAATCAAAGAAACCGGGTTTTTTGCGGTTTTTGCGGGCTGTAACCAGTATTTTCGCAAAAACCCGGTTTCTGGGCATCCAGCAGATAAATATCAACTTCAGTTAGGATAAAAATATCCTCAATTTGCTTTTGAATCATGACTTATACAACTCCAAAATTCATCGTGTCTCAAGTGGGTGAAATTCCCCAATGGCAAGCCGCGACGTGGGAAGATTATGTAGCGGCTTGCGAAGATCCATCTTTGGAGGAAGCCAGAATATTTTTTTATGAAGGATATCTTTGGATAGACATGGGTAATGAAGGAATTAATCACGCCAGATTTAACAACCTCTTGACTCTGGTGTTTGGATTTTGGTTTGTCAGCAAAGGAGGACAAGCTTTCGATGATTTGGGTGGATGTGTAATTGAGAAGCCAAAGGTGGGAGGAGGTGCGCCCGATCGCATTTTATATGTCGGCGGAGAATTCATCCAGTGGCAAAAAGGTGAACCGCGCCGAGTCAATCTGAATAAATCGCGAATCCCCGATTTAGTTATAGAAACTTCCGATACTACTTTGGCCAGCGATTTAGATGAAAAAAAGCGGTTGTATGCTGCGCTGGGAATTCCTGAGTATTGGGTAGTAGATATTAAGGGTGAGAGAGTTTTGGCATTTCGCTTGCAGGAAAACGGGAAATATCAAGAATGCGAAATTTCCGGTGCTCTTGAGGGATTGCCAATTGCTTTACTCTCGGAGACTTTGAAACTTTTGGGTGAGGGAAATGGGACGGCGGCGATGTGGTTTGCTCAACAAGTTGGGAAGTTGTAGATAGGTTGACGAAAAGTGCGATCGCCCTTACTTTTTTACACACTTATAGCCTCAATCATAACATATAATAAAAATATATCTGCCCTGTTAATCTGCCATGAATCTACAATCTGTTTCGCGTTATGTCGCACGTCACCCTGAAATCTTGCAAAGCGAACCAATTATCGCAGGAACCAGGACTTCCGTTCGGGCGATCGTTGAATTGTGGCGTTTGGGTATTACTCCTGAAGAAATCCCCATGCACTTACCTCACCTGAAATTAGCTCAAATTTTTGACGCGCTGAGCTTTTATTTGGATAACCAAGAAGAAATAAATACTTATATTGAGCGCAATCGAATTCCTGAAGAATTGATTCATCCTGCTGTTAAAGCTGCAATGAGAAAACAACTGAAAGTATTGGAATTGTTCGGTACTATTGACTGCGACGAAGATTCTAACTACAAGCAGCAGCAACAAACAATATGAATATCCTTAAATAAAAATGCTCCGACTCTCCCAAACCCAACTCAAAATCCTCGAAGAATGCCCCCGCAAATTCCAACATAGCTACCTCGAACTCCTAGCCACCACCGCATCCCCAGAACACAAAGAAAAACTCACATGGGGAAGCCACTTTCACCTATTAATGCAGCAGCGAGAACTCGGACTTCCCATTGAATTCATCATCCAACAAGACCCCGAACTGGGACGCTGTGTGGCAGCATTTATCAACACCGCACCCGAACTTTTCGCCAATTCAGAAAATAGCGATAGAATTTTCCGCCAAGCCGAACACCCCCGCACCCTAATTTTCCAAGACTACCTATTCACCGTTATCTATGACTTGCTAATAGCCGAACCAAACGCCGCCCAAATTCTCGACTGGAAAACCTATCCCCGCCCTCAAAAGTCAAAATGGATAGCTGAAAGTTGGCAAACTCGCCTCTATTTATATGTCTTAGTAGAAACCAGCGACTATTCCCCCGAACAAGTTTCCATGACATACTGGTTCGTACAATTGCAAGGAGAAGAACCGCCGCAAAAACTCACATTTTATTACAACCAAACTGAACACGATCGCACAAAACAAGATTTAACCAACCTCTTGCAGCAGCTAACCGACTGGCGACAGCGCTATACCGAAGGCGGCGAATTCTTACCCCAAGTAGAAATTAGTTCCAATCTTTGCGATTCCTGTCAATTTGCCACTCGCTGCAACCGCACAACCGACACAAAAATTACCTCACCCGATCTTCTCGCAGAAACTCCTACAGATTGGCTACCAAATCTTGCTATAATCGATGAAATATTTATTTAATTCAAATCTTGTACTATGCAACTATTAGTCGCCCGGTGGGGGCGGGTTTATAGATATTGTGGATGTGAATGAAAGATTGTTGGTGAACCCGCCCCTACAGGAATTAATGAAATAACTTATGACAGAAATACTTCAAAATTTGCCAACTCAACCCCTATCCCAACCCCCAGCTTGGCTGATCCAAGCTGTCAGGAACCACGCACCAGAACTCCCCGGAAACTATGCCGCCGCACTTCTCTGGTATAGAGGAATTCACAACCCAGAACAAATACCCGGTTTTTTAAATCCAAAACTTTACCAACCAGCAAGTCCCTTTGAATTCGGACTAGAAATGAACTGGGCGATAGAAAGAATCCAGCAAGCACGAAACAGCGCAGAAAAAGTCGCAATTTGGGGAGACTTCGACGCCGACGGCATTACCTCAACCTCCGTTTTGTGGGATGGACTGGGAGAATTTTTTACTCAAAACGACCAATTAACTTATTACATTCCCAACCGCTTAACCGAATCTCACGGACTCAATATTCCAGGAATAGATGCCTTAGCAAAAGCGGGAATCAGCTTAATTATTACCTGCGATACCGGCAGTACAAACATCGCCGAAATCGAATATGCCACCAGCTTAAACATCGATACAATTGTCACCGACCATCATACATTACCAGACGATCGCCCGCCAGCTACAGCCATTATCAATCCCCGCTACTTTCCCCCAAACCACCAACTATTTAACCTTTCAGGAGTGGGAGTAGCTTACAAATTAATTGAAGCATTATATCACACATTACCGGATATTCCGCACCGCCCGATCGCAGATTTATTAGAATTAGTGGCGATCGGCTTAATTGCCGATTTAGTCCAACTCACAGGAGACTGCCGCTATCTAGCACAACTCGGAATCGAACAACTGCAAAAACAACTCACAAATCCCACCCGTCCAGGAGTTGCAAAATTGCTCGAACTGTGCAAAAGATCGGGCGATCGCCCAACCGACATTTCCTTCGGCCTCGGCCCCCGAATCAACGCCGTCAGCCGCATTCAGGGCGACGCCAGCTTCTGCGTAGAACTCCTCACCAGCCGCGACAAAAAACGCTGCGAAGAACTAGCAAATCTAACCGAAATTGCCAACTCCCGGCGCAAATCTTTACAAAAAGATGTTGCCAAAGATGCCGCCAACAAATTAGCCAAACTCGACCTTTCAACTACTAGCGTCATCGTCCTCAGCGACCCTCAATGGCCCGTAGGAGTATTAGGATTAGTAGCGGGACAAATCGCCCAAGAATACGGCCGCCCCGTGATTTTATTCAGCACAGAAGGAAGCGAAGAAATTAACGAAAATTCCCCGGAAACACAATTTATCGATTCCTTAAACCCAGAATTACCAACACTCCCCCAATCCAAAATCCAAAATCCAAAATCTAAAATAGCTAGGGGTTCCGCCCGTTCTGCCAATCAAATTGACCTTTACCAATTAGTCAAAGACCAAGCGCATTTATTGGACAGATTTGGTGGTCATCCCTTTGCAGCCGGATTGAGTCTCCCTGTGGAAAATATCCCCCTATTTACCGATGCGGTAAATCAGCAACTGCGACAACAATACAGCACCGATAGTTTAACAGCCGCCCCCGTTCAAGCAGACCTAAAAATTACTGTATCCGAATTAGGCAAAGACTTATTTCAAGAACTAAAATTGCTCGAACCGTGCGGTATGGGCAATCCAGCACCCAAATTGCTGATTGAAAACTGCTGGTTTGAGAATCTCTGGAATCAAAAAATCAAGGATTTGAAAGGACAAAAAGTAGAATATATCAAAACAGAATTTACAATTAGGGATGAATCTAGCCCTACGGGATTTCCCGGCATTTGGTGGGGACACAATCAAAATGAAGTTCCCCAAGGCCGCTGCGATGTCACCGTTGAACTCGATTTTAATACTTACAAATCGCGGTATGAAGTGCGCCTCGTAGCAGTGCAAGAACGCACGGAAGAGGGCCAAATCAATTCGCCCGCTAAAATAGATTGGATCGTAGATTGGCGCAATAAAAATAATGATGGAGAGTTGTTAGCAGCCAGCACAAACTTAGAATCTTCAATGTCGATCGACAATCTAGTTTACAATTCCCAAAAGGTCGATCGCGAAAACTCGATCGTCCTCAAAGAATGCCCCGCAAGCTGGGACGAACTGCGGATCTGGTTTCGCCAAGCACAGCAAACTCAGAAAAAACTCGCGATCGCCTACACATTACCCCCACTCGTACCCCCACAGCAAATCTGCCAACAGCTAATCGGCATCGCCAAATACCTCAGCCGCACCAAAAAACCCGTCACCAGACAGCAACTCCGCCAGAAACTCGGCATCAGCGACACATCCTTGCAACTAGGGTTCAAAACCCTAACATATCTCGGTTTTAAAATCAATTATCGCGATCGAGCTTTCCACATCACCAGACAACCCGAAACCGCACAGCAGGAAGACGCGCCAAAGCAAATCCCCCAACAGTTATTACATAGCCAATCCATCCAATCCTCAGTGCCAAATTCCCCCATCGCCGCCCGTTTTGCAGCGCAATTCCTAGCAGCAGTATCCGAAGAACAATTCCGGCGGAAATATTTCTGTGAAGTACCCCTTTCCACCATTGTGTCGATCGCCCGAGAAACCGTTTTCCAAGAAGATTCTACAGCAATTCTCTTCTAACTGAGATATTGGACTATTGTCAAGAACAGGCAAGATGCCTGTTCCACAAAGAAGGAATTTTCTTGTGGAACAGGCATCTTGCCTGTTCCTAAACAAGTAATTGAGAATGGTGCAACACATGAGTTCTAACTGACATATTGCACCGTTGTTAAGAACGGGATCTTCGGCCCGTTCCACTCATGAGATAACTTTTATTGTCGGGCCCGCACGCTGTTACCACCGGTGGGGCTGGCTTTTGGGGCCCTGAAGCGAGAGAGGTTGTTGTAGATGTGGCTTAAGAAGCCTATTCCTGACACCGATGCAACATCTCAGTTCTAAGAAATATCTTACTTCTGAATTCATCCCGATAAAATAAGGCATAGGGCAATGGGAGTTATCCGTTGCGAGTCAGACCCAAAACTCATAACTCCTAACTCACAGGCCACAACCCAAAACTCCCCACCGCTTTCACTAGATCGCCCATCTCCAATTTAAAACCCCTATGCTTCTCTGTCCCCGCTGCCAATTTGAAAATCCCAATCCAAACAAGTTTTGTCAACAATGCGGAAATTCCCTAATTTACAAACCTTGCCACGAATGCGGTGCCCAAGTCGCTTTTAGCGCCGCATTATGTCAGAATTGCGGCGTCGCAACAGGTCAAGTGTGGCGGGCCATTATCTGCGGTCGATCGAATTTTCCAGCAGTCGAGGCAGACGAGTCCACCCTACCCCCAGCCGAGTTTCCCCAAAAACCAGAGAGGGTTCCAGAAATCGCATCGCGCCAAAACTCTCCTGAACCAATCACAGACGCCATTAAAACCGAAATAACCACCCCAGCCGAACCCCCAATAGCAGTCGCATCAACTTCTCCACAGCCAAGCGACGGCGAATTCAGCAGCACAGAAATTGACCCTGTGGTAGCCGTGGGGGCGATCGTACCAGCATCCTTTCAAACAACCGAAAAAAGCTCTACTACAGCACCAGAGCGCGAAATAACCCCATCTGAGCAGCATTTTACAACCGCACCACAGCCTCAACAAATCCCGGAAGCAACCGAGAACCCCGACAGCCCAAACATAGCTGACATCTCCCCCCCATCTCCAGAATTCCCCATCCCCAATTCAGAATATGTCATCCCTTCCCAGCCAGCAGGAGCTTATTTAGACACTCAGCAGCGCTACCAACTCCTAGAAACCGTGCCGCCGAGAAAACGCTCAGACACAGTAGCAGTAACAGTCTTGGACTGTCAGCCGCTGGAAATGTCACCCCTCAAAGCCATGCTAGCAGCCAACTCTGCCAGCGTCGCCAGACGAACATCCCCCTACACCGCAGCAATCAAAGACGGAGAAAATTCAACCAATCCCGCCTTAGCAGAGCTTTGCCAAGGCATAGCTGAACCTTATCTGGCACTCCGGTGGCAATTCTCTCAAAACCTGCCAGTCATTCACGATAGCTGGTCAGACAACGAACAGGCAGTGCTGCTGCTAGAAGACTGTTCCCAATGGCCGCCGCTGGTAGAACGCTGGAATCAACCCGAAACTTCCACCCAGCAAATTTTATACTGGCTGCACGAAATGACAGAACTGTGGGCTGCCCTAGAACCCTGGCGCTGTCGGCAAAGCTTGTTGGAACTGACAAATTTGCGAGTCAACCCCGACTCTTCCTTTTCTTTGGCTTCTTTGCGGCTGCAATACCTCTATCCCGAACCGGCCGGCTCCAACCTGCAACTGGTAGATTTGGGGCAATTGTGGCAGGTGATATTTAGCCAGTCCGATCGTCGCACTCAGTTTGGCGCATTGCTCGAATTGCTGCAACAAATGTACAGAGGCGAGATTAACACAATCGAAGAATTGCGATCGCGCCTAGAAACAGTTCCCCTCGAACTCCAACCCGCACCTTCACCAAGCTCAACCCCGACGCGCAGGCATTACCGCAGCCCCGACGAGTCCCCCCCCGAAGTTGGCGAGGTCTTAACCCAGCCCATGCCACTCCAGATTTATAGCTTAGAAGACGCAGGCCTCACCGATGTTGGCCGCACGCGCGACCACAACGAAGACTTCTTCAGCATCTGGACTCAGCTAAACAAACTCGAAAGCTCCTTCGGTCGCATTTTTCAAACCAAAGGGCTTTACATTCTCTGCGACGGCATGGGCGGACACGACAGCGGAGAAGTAGCCAGTCAACTAGCGGCTGAAACCCTCAGAGAATTCTTTCAAACCCGTTGGGAAAATCAACTACCTCCGGCAGACACCATCCGCGAGGGAGTCCTGCTAGCCAACAAAGCCATCTTTGAAATCAATCAAAAAGACGGACGCTCCGGCAGCGCCCGCATGGGTACAACTCTAGTCGCAGTCTTAGTTCAAGACACCCAATTCGCCGTTGCCCACGTCGGCGACAGCCGCCTCTACCGACTGAGAAAGGGACAAACCCTAGAAAAAATCACCTCAGACCACGAAGTAGGCCAGCGCGAAATTAAGCGCGGGGTTGACCCGGAAACTGCTTATGCCCGTCCCGACGCCTATCAACTAACTCAAGCCATCGGCCCGCGAGACAGTAATTTTCTCAAGCCAGAGGTGCAGTTTTTAGACTTGTGCGAAGATACTTTGTTGATTTTGGCTTCCGACGGCCTGACAGATAATGATTTGTTGGAAACTCACTGGCAGAACACTCTCGAACCCCTGTTCAATCCCCAAGCTGATCTCGACCAGGGAGTTGCCCAGTTGATTGAACTCGGCAACAAACGCAACGGTCACGACAATATCACGGCAATTATCATTCGGGCGCAGGTAGGCGCATTTCGATTTTAGAATTTGGATGCTGCCAACTTTTCCAAAGGTGGCGCTTTCCCCCGTGACTGCCTGGGTTAAACCTCCGATTGTTGCATAGAAAAAAAACAGCTTCTGTCGTTTCCGGGCAAAGCTTTACTTCTCGCTCTGTTTTCTAGGTATCCGGTGTTAAAGCAGCTTCAGCTTGAGTGTTCAAAAACTGATTGCAGACCCATAAGATTGCAGAAAAGCTGTGGAGTACCAACCATTTATCAGTAGCTTTAATTTTGAGACTATGTTCAGGAAATCTACCGAATAAAGTTGCTTGATAGTAAGTGGATTCATCATTGTTGAAAGAGCTTTCACTTACAAAAATAGTTAGTCTAATGAAAAAAAATAAACTAAAATGAAGTTAGTCTGCAGGCGGGCTGATGCAAAATCTGTTTTATACTCGATCGCTATCGGGGCAACGTGGGAAGTGTCTTCTCTACATATATATGTGGGGCTGACATCACAATCTGCTGCTACATCAAATTTACGTAAAAGTTTAGCGATTGTTTACCTAGTTTTTGTTGTGGCAATTGTTAAATCGATCGACTGTTTTTTAAGGAGCGATCGACCCCTCACAAATTTTATGAATAATTGTTCCCCAAAAACTATTTATAAATTCATGGTTTATGAAATCTTTAATCATAATCAGGATATTATAAAGTTTTCCTAAAACTAACGTGTGAAGCTCATAATTAATTTTTAATTTCTAATTTTTCAAAGCCCTACGCCCCTAATCTGTAAATTCCCGCCAACTCTCACTGCCACATTAGGGAGTTCAACCACATCAAGCGAAAATGCTGCTGACTCTTTTAGATCCAGAAAAACAAACCCCCCTGCAACAGTGGAGTTTCCAGAGCGAATCCATTATTCGCATCGGCCGCTCTCCTGAAAATCACGTTGTGATCCCCAATGCTCTAGTGTCGCGGCAGCATCTGGAACTGCAAAGAGTTAATAGCGGGAGATCCAGCCAGTGGTACTTAGTCAATTCGGGGACAAATGGCACTTTGGTTAACGGTATTCTCATGTCTCAGGGTTGGATATCCGACGGTGCCCTGATCCAGTTGGCGCGGGGCGGCCCAATTCTGCATTTCCAAGTGATTACTATTGAACTCGGCGGCAAAATTAAGGCGAACCCCACCGTCAATCTCGTGGCACCGAGATGTACCCATGCGGGAAACCCGCAGGGGAATTTATTCTGCATCCACTGCGGCGAACCGATTAAAGTCGATCGCACGGTGCGCCACTACCAAGTGCTAAGAACTTTGGGCCAAGGCGGTATGGGGACAACGACTTTAGCCTGGGATCGAGAGAAAGCGAAAGCTCAACAACCCGGAAGTTCCCCCGCCGCTTCTCTGGTAGTCCTCAAGGAAATGAATGCTGATATGGCTCAAATCCCCAAAGCTCAAGAACTGTTTGAACGTGAAGCTAAAACTCTCAAGGCCCTCCACCATCGGGGAATTCCTCAGTTTTTTGACTTTTTTGTGGAAGGGGGTAAAAAATACTTGGTGATGGAAATGCTCCACGGCGAGGATTTAGAAAAACGCATCTACAACCGCGGCCCTGTTGCTCCCCAACAAGCAATAGAGTGGATGATCCAAACCTGTGAGGTTTTGGACTACATTCACTCTCAAAAACCCCCGATCGTCCATCGGGATATTAAACCTGCTAATTTGCTGGTGCGCCACCGCGACAATTGCATTACAGTGCTGGATTTTGGTGCCGTTAAAGAAATCGGCACTCCTCCGGGCACTCGCATCGGCGTTGAAGGCTACACCGCACCAGAACAAGACCGGGGACAGCCTCTCCCTCAGTCGGATTTATATGCTATTGGGCCTACTTTAATTTTTTTGCTAACGGCCCAAAGCCCTCAAAACTTTTACGGGAAAATACCGGGAGGTTACGGGTTTAAGCTCGATAATATTCCGACGATCGCCCCCAAGCTGCGGGACACCATTTTGCGAACCACCGCAGCTAAGCCTGGGGATCGCTTTCAAACTGCTCAACAATTAGCTCGAGCTTTAGCAGCTTCCCTTTAATAGAAGTCAGAAGTCATTAGTCATTAGGAACAGAGCAAAGGTCCGAGGGAAGAGGGAAGAATTTAGCAACGGAAATTTATGAAAGAAAATTTACCCGATCGCCTCAAAATTTCTCTCCGACACCCCAGTCCTCCGTCTCCTCTGTTATTCTTCGTCCCAAGCTTCTACAGCTATCAATTCGCTCACGGGGTCTTGCATAGAAAAATCAAACTCTAGCAATTGCTGTTTCCAGTACGGCCATTCGTCGCCGTAAAGCAGAGCAATTTTCCAAATACTGTCTGTGGGCTTGATAATGTCAGACGTGACGAGAGAATGCACCTGACGCTGGAACTTAACCATCGGCTGTATCACCTTCTGGCTCATAATACCTCTTGAATTGTTTAAATCTTGTGTAATTACCACTTCCCAGCGCACACTCTTTATCGCAGTTTCGCCAAGAACAGTCTAGCCAAGATACGTGTAGATTTTAGTCGGGAAGCTACATATTCAACTTGTATCTCAACACTGTTCGTTTTGACAAGGCCCTATAAGCAAGACTGAATAGTCAAGACCGACTTCAAAGAATTAATCATCTGTGAAATGTCGCACTGTATGCTGTCGATCGGCAGTGGAAGGTTTGCCGCCTCAATTGTTTCCACATAGTAGTAGATGCAAGGGCTGCGCTCGGCTTGTTCTGGAAAAGGCTGAGTTTGCGTAGGAGAAACTGCAACTACTGCGCTTTCGCTGCTACAGCGTAATTTCCGCTTTCCTGCGGGTAAACCACACCTGTTTCACCTTCGACGCTGGGTTCGCTGTGAGAGTGGGATGTGAACTACATAAACCGATTATAACTCTACTGACCGCAAAAGCGATCGAAAATTGTTGGATACTGTTGATCGCCACCCCTAAATGTCGATCGAACATTCAAAGGCGACAGCACAGCGGGCGTACCAGCAAGTTCCAAACCCATCGTCCGTCCTGATTGATTCAATCTAAAATCTAAAATCTAAAATCTAAAATTGTATGACTTGGACAAGGCGACACATTCTCACTCTGGCTGATTTTACCTCGGACGAATACGATACGGTGCTGCAAACAGCAGCCAGTTTTCGGGATGTGCTCGGCCGCCGCACGAAGAAAGTGCCGGCCCTGCAGGGTCAAGTGGTCGCGAATTTGTTTTTTGAACCTTCTACCCGGACTCGCAATAGTTTTGAGTTGGCGGCGAAGCGGCTGTCAGCGGATACGCTGAATTTTACCCCTGGAAGTTCTTCTCTAACGAAGGGGGAGACTATTCTGGATACGGCTAAGACTTATCTGGCGATGGGAACGGATTTGATGGTAATCCGGCACGAACAAGCTGGAGTTCCCAGCACGATTGCTTCGGAAATGGATCGCTTGGGGTCAAGAGTCAGCGTTCTCAATGCTGGAGACGGCCAGCACGAACACCCATCGCAAGGTTTGCTAGACTTATTTACTATTTGTGTTCTGTTAGATAACGAAAATCCGCGGCTGGAACTTTTAGCGGGCAAAAAAATTGCTGTGGTGGGCGATATCTTGCATTCGCGGGTGGCTAGGTCTAATATTTGGAGTTTAACGGCTTCTGGGGCAGAGGTTCATTTGGCCGGGCCGCCGACTTTGCTACCGCTGTTGTTTGCTGAGTGTGGCGATGGTAGGGAAGGCAAGTTATTTTTGCACTGGCAGCTTGAACCTGCTTTGGCCGATGCTGATTTTGTGATGACTTTGCGGCTGCAAAAGGAACGGATGAGCGACCATTTGCTGCCTAGTTTACGAGAGTACCATTCTTTGTACGGGATTACGCGCGATCGACTGAAACTCTGCAAGCCCGATGTGAAGGTGTTGCACCCAGGCCCAGTTAACCGCGGCGTGGAAATTAGTTCGGATTTGATGGACGATGCCCAGTTTAGCCTGATTTCTCAGCAAGTTACCAGCGGCGTGGCGGTGCGGATGGCATTACTTTATCTAATCGGCGGCGGTAAAGTTTAGGCTGTTAGTTGTTAGTCAATCGATTTTAGATTTTGGATTTTGGATTTTCGATTGACTTGCGCGAGATAAATGCTCTTTCTTGAGGATTTTGGATTTTCGATTTTGGATTGATTCCACGGATAAATCCGGGGGCTTGATACCACCTTTGAAATTCGTGGTCATGAATTTCGGATATTCCATGATTTTCAGGATCGATCGCCTCTTTACAATAATCGTTACCCAGTATGGCCGGGTAACGATTAAAACTCTTTCTAGAAATGTCAAGTGCTCTAGTTAAGAGTTAGGAAAGCCAGGACGCAGATACCCAGCCGCCACCTTTGACTTGTGCCCAGCCGTTTTTGTAACGACCGGTTAATTTTACGTGGTCTCCACGATATAACTTGCCGATTACATGAGAACAGCTACTGGGGCGGTTGCGGATATTCAGTCGGCCCCCATTGGTGACAACTTTGGCGTAGTTGTGATGACCGTGATGGGCGCGATGGCCACAGTGTTTGCGGTAGCAACCTGCGGCCTGGGCTTCGCCACCGACACTCAGAACAGATAGGGCTACTGCCATACCTGCAACGCCTATCCATGCAGAATTAGGAATTTTCAAGCCCAGTTGGTCTAACGACTTGACTTGGAGTTCGGACTCTGGAGATTCATAAGCAACAAAAGAGTGGCTCAATGCTAGTGCTTCCATAGTTTCCTCGTGATTGTTGTTAACCTTTATTGGTGCAGACTCAGGTCAAAACCTCAATTAACAGCCCAAATTATTAACTTATGTTTCATAAAAGCCACAAAATGGCGTTAAGGTCTTGCTTTTGCCGAGTATTGGCTAATTTTCCTGAACCCTGCACAGGTATATCATGTCATTGATGTAGCTTTCCGGAACAAAAAAATAAATAAAGTTTACATCGACTGCTCAAAATTTTGCAGACGCGGATCGGAACTCCGGGCTCAATTAAACTTAACTGTTTCATTCAAAAGGGAACGAAGTTATCGATTGGGGTTGGAAATTGCTTGTACTGAGTTGCGAATGACACTACTTATTTTGGTGCTGATTTATTGAATTGCTACAGCAATATCGGCAGTTAATTCGATCGAACAAGCATCCGGCTCGTCTTCAAGCACGATCTTAATTTGCTTCTGGTCAGTCATAGTGTAGCCGATCGCACTGGTGCAGAAGTTCGGGGCGATGGAGTCGAGCTCTTACCCGTGCTACAAGATGGGTCTCAAGATTAGTCGCCCTATGTCCCCGACAAGAATGCAAGACAAATCCATCGCGACTTGATTTGTGTCAAGATCAATTAACTTCTCCAGCACCAATTCTTTCGCAATGAACTCCTTGGCTGCACTTTCGATCGGCACAATTCCTCAACGCCATGAATCAGACAGCTTCGCCATTACCTTAGCGCCGTTGTCTGTAGAGGAAATATACGCTTTGGCAGATGACCCCGCCAACGGAGCGGTGGTAATGATGAGCGGTACAGTCCGCAACCAAACTGACGGTCAAGCTGTAGTTTCCCTAGAATATCAAGCCTACGAACCGATGGCCGTGCGAGTATTCCAGCAAATTGCTACTGAAATCCGCCGCCAGTGGGCCGATGTCAATCGGGTCGCCATTCACCACCGCGTCGGACACTTGCAGGTAGGCGAAATCAGCGTACTGGTGGCTGTTGGCTGTCCCCACCGGGACTCGGCCTTTGCAGCTTGCCAGTACGCCATAGATACGCTCAAACACAATGTACCGATTTGGAAAAAGGAACATTGGGCCGACGGTTCTAGCAGTTGGGTTAGTATTGGAGCGTGCGAGGTTGTCGGGCATTAGTCAATCGATTTGAGATTTGAGATAGAAGAGGGGAACTTGTTACGATCTCCTAACGTCAAAAAGTGTGGAATGTTCGATGAGCCAATTCCACCGATGAGCGACTTTATTTCCGTGTCCTGGTCTGCGGTTGTGGCGACCGTTCAAAGAGTGCAATTGCCAGCCGAAAAACTCTCTAATTATGACTTGGTGTTGCGGTGTCAGGAAGGAAATCGACCTGAGACCACGGCCTTTTCAGAACTGTTGAAGCGGTATCAGTCCCACGTAGACAGGGTTCTCTATCACTTGGCCCCTGACTGGCAAGACCGAGCAGACTTGGCTCAGGAAGTGTGGATTCGGGTCTACCGCAATATTAACCGCTTGCAAGAGCCTGTTAAATTTCGGGGCTGGCTGAGCCGCATCGCCACTAATTTGTTTTACGATGAGTTGCGGAAGCGCAAACGGGTGCGAACTCCGCTGTCGCTCGACGTACCTCGTACTCTGGAAGATGGCGAGGTTGATTGGGAAATTCCGGCAGACAGTCCGGGGCCTGATGAAGATTTGACGACGAGAGAATTTTACGACCAGTTGCGGGTGGCGATCGCAGATTTGCCGGAAGTATTCCGCACAACAATTGTTTTGAGAGAAATAGAAGGTTTAGCCTATGAGGAAATAGCCGAAATGACCGGAGTTTCTCTGGGAACTGTCAAGTCGAGAATTGCTAGAGCTCGCCAAAGATTGCAGTTGGAATTGCAAAAATATCTTGATGGTAATTAGCAAGAGTAATTTCAGAGGCGGGTTAAGAAGATTTGATGAAGTTTGCTGTGACATCAAAACTTCTATTTTAAAATATAAATAAGCAGTAAATCATTCTAATAGCGAGTGCGTGATTCCCCAATTAGAGCAAGTGTGAAATATGAAGGGTAACTTTGAATCCGATAAAAATCAAAATCAGCAAGGCGTCGGGGATTCACTCGCCCAAAATCAAGTTAACAACAATTATGCCCAGGGCAATGTAACTACTATGATGCGCGATCGCTTTGAATTGCTAAGTGCCTACCTCGACGGTGAAGTGACGGCGACAGAACGCCGGCAAGTTGAGGAGTGGCTGACAAATGACCCCACTACGAAGCGTTTGTACTCGCGACTGCTGATGATGCAGCAGAGCTTTCAGGCAATGCCGGTGCCTGCTGCGGAACAATCTGCACAGGAGTTGGCGACGAAGGTTTTGCAGCGGGTGGAACGCAAGCCGAAACAAACTTGGATTTTGGGTGGAGGTGCGATCGCAGCTTTGTTGGTTGCGGTGGTGTCTGGTGTCGGTGGCGGCCGCCAATTGTTTGCTCCTCAGTTTGCTCGATCGCCCGTTCCTGCTGAATCTGACGGTTTGATGATGGCTTTAAACGAGCCTCTGGTGGAGATGGTTAATCCTAACGATTTGATGCTTGGGGTGAATGCACCGATCGTGGATATTCCCAAAGTTGGTGTAGCAACCCCTCAAAAGTCATTGCCAAAGCCGCAGTAGGATTTCTGTTTTGAGCAATAACGGAAGTTACTAAGCTCCCTAAAAAAGGGGGCTTTTTGCCGTTTTTCCCAGTTTTTCAAGGTGGATATATCCTTTGACGCTTTCCTGGCTTTGAATGACGAATTGTGGGGCGATCGCATCTTAATATGGGAGTAGGTAGCGAGTGGAATTAGAGCGGGCGATTCCCTACGGGATAGTTTCGCACGCGCGTACTTGTCACCGATTTTTTTTGATATTTGCGATCGGCAACAGCAATGCATCCTCAATTTCCTGCCGCACAGTAGGAGATACACTACAACCGCTATTGAGGCAATCTACCAGCAATTGCACTCATCCTCATCAGAAAATAGAGAAGGTAAATCCCGTTCTCCCCTCACGATCCGAACAATTTCAATTAAGTTGTCCAGTGCCCGATAAAGAATTATGTAACCCCTGATAGGAATTCCCCGCACAGAAGGAGCTAGTTCTTCGTAATTGCGCCCTATATTGGGGAACTTAACTAAATTACGACACTTTTTATCAAAGTCTTCAATAAATTGTTCACCAGCTTCTACATTTCTCGTTGCAAAGTAATCGGTAATTTCATTGAGATCGCGACTGGCTTCAGGGGAAATAATGTAGCGGCTCATTGTTGATTTTCCCGCATTTTGCGAAATTTTTCCCGCAATCTAGCTATAACTATCTCCCCATCAATTCCTTCGCCGCGTTCAAGCTGAGCTAGTCCGGCCGCTACTTTTGGACGAGTTTCATCGACCCATTCTTGATAACGATCGCTCTGTTGCCGATCGCTTCTGTCTGCGAGTAGTTCCAACGCCGCAGCAATTACCTCATCCACCGAAGAATACTTGCCACTTTTGACTTGGGCTTCAATGAATTTATTATGGTCAGGTTTTAGAGTAATGTTCATACGCTTTACTTCTAATAACTTTTAGCCATTATATCATTTCCAGTGGCTCTCTCCGTGTAAAGGCGAAGGGGAAGGCGATGGCGATCAATTAAACTCGATCGCACTTGTCACTGGTTTTTTGAATATTGGCGATCGGTAATAGCAATGTCTCCTCAATTTCCTGCCGCACAGCAGGAGATACATTAGAAGCGCTATTGAGGCAATATACCAGCAATTTATTAGCATCGTAATACTTCCTCAGCAATGACTTCTGCTGTTCGCTAAATTGCCAAACGCGGCGCACATCGCGATACAAAATCATCATTTGTCTTAATCGCTTATCCCAAGACTGACCGTTATCTTGCCACCATTTTGCAAATATCTCTTTGTCACTTTTTGGATCGGGCAGTTGTTCCAGAAGTTCTTGTATCCCTTGCCTTTGTTCAGGCTTAAGGGCAGGTACAAGGTCGGAGTCAAGAACAAGGTCAAGGTTAGGGACAAGGGTACGTTCAAGGGTAAGGCTGATGTAACCAAGGGTAGGCTCAAGTGCATCCTTAAGGACGGTATTCAGGGCAAGGTCAAGAGCACCTTCAAGTGCAAGGTTAAGAACCTGTTCCAAAGCTTGTCCCACAACTTTTTTCAGATAAGGGTCAAGAGAAAGGGCAAAGCCGCAGTCAAGGAGGGGATATTCAAGGGTCAAGTAAAATGCTCTAACTGCCGCAGGTTTGTAGGGAAAATCAACAGAAAGGGATTTTTTGTTGATCCATGTTAGGAACTGCTGCAACTGCTCCTCCTCAGCGACCAGCCCATCAACTTGCTGTTTCATTGACAGCAACAAGTCATCAACTTTTTGCAACATTCCAACTGCTAAAAACAAAACTTCTCGCCAACGCTTCTCGGTCAGGTGGCTGACCAGTTTTTCCAAAGCTTGTGGATCGGAATTGGTAACAATTTCTCTAGCAGTGAAATACTCTTGAAATGTTAGATGAGAAAACGAATAAATCCTTCTTGCCCTCTCCACTAATAATCCATGTTGTGCCTCGATCGCCTTCAGGACAACCTCACTATCTATTTCTAACTGAACGCGGTCAGTTGTGGCATCGGACAAATTAGCTAGATAGTCGGCAATCAATTGCTGAACTGTGTTTTTTTCAAAAAAATAATCGCCCCGCTCAAAAGTAATAGCTGCTACAAAAGCAAGTAAATGTTTCTTGCGGCACAAATTCAAATCGCGATAAACTTCATCCCGTAGAATGCCTCTAGTTTCATCCCATTTTCTGAGCATAATTTCCATTCCTTCCTCATACAACTTGGCTCGGTTGGATGGAAAATCGGCTTTGGCTTGGAATACTAAACAAGTCAGATTAAGCAAAATTGGCGTTACTGCCAGTTCTCTGATTTGCTGATTTTTTTGCAGTTTCAGCTTCTCTACAAATTGAGATGCTAAAGCTTTCCCTGCCTCCATATTCTGGGAAAAAGCCACAAACCAATTGCTCGCAAAGGCAGCGATTTGCTCGCAATTAAAATCGGCTACCTCCACACAGGTAAAAGCTTCGTCGTGAAATCGGTACTTAGCCGCGGCAATTCGACAGGTAATAATAAACTGATTGTTGTAATACTTTTGGACAAACTGACGAATCTGTCTGACGACTGCATCGCTATCTGATTCTGGCACTTCATCTAAGCCGTCCAATAAAATCAAACATCTGCCTTGACTAAGTACAGATTCAGTTTGCGATCGCGCCTCAACTCCGCAACTGGCAAATTCGTCGCTGATATATTCTAATAAGTCAAGATTAGCGATTGCAGCAAAGGTTTTTAGGGGGATAAAAATCGGTATTTTGTTGGCTTCAAATTTTGCGCGATCGCACTGAATGGCAATGTGTTTCAAAAAGGTAGTTTTACCGGAACCAGGTTTGCCGAGTACCATCAGTTTAGAGTGAGATTTCACGGCATCCAATCCTGGTACTCGTTTCTGGCATACTTTACCTAATCCCAAGCGGTTAAAGTTATCCGCATCTGGGTTGAAGTCTCTCAGTAAATCGCTAATTTCTCCCGGCTGCCAACTGGTAATTTCCTCCAAAATGTTGACTTCAACGTAGAGGTTGCTGACATCAACGGGCTGTGCAATATCCAACAGTTGCATTTTGCTGTAAAGCTGTTGAATTTTGCTGTGGCATTTTTGCCGTATCTCTTGCACTACCGAATCAATATGCTGTTGGCAAAAATCTTTAACCCCCCCAACCCTCCCTTGGTAAGAGGGGGCTAAAGGAGGACGATCGACAATTTCTTCCCAATTCAACTGCAAAACCGTGCAGAAAGCCTTGAAAGCATTAGCCTTAATGGGTTCTCTTCCTCCTAAAAAACGCCTCCAAGTTGGCAGGGAGAGGCCATCAGCATAAGGCCCGGCCTCTGTCCAAGTTCGATCGGGTTCTAATGTTTTACTAGCTTCTACTAGCCATCTGGGGTCTTCTATGGTCGAGCCCCTTTCTCTTCTAGCTTGCTTAATTTTTACTAATCCCTCTTCAGAGGCTTTGAGGGTTGTCATTATATAATTTACTTATCTAATTGTCAATATCAGTTTTCCCTCAGTTTAGCGATCGCAAACTGAGTTTGTCAAGACCTGAGCAAAAAAGAGAAAATGATCAGGACAACAACTGCACGGCCTACGCGAAAAGTCAGGCATAAATCATGCAAACTTAATCGTTCCGAATGCCACTCTCTTTTTTAGGTAAAAAAGTACACATTAAATGATGACAAAGGATAGCACCATGATAGATAACATAGATGAAATTCCGTCAGGTGGGATAGGTATAAAAATTATTGGCAAAATTGCCGATGAGCTAAGTTATACCCGCACTTCTGACGGCAGAAACTGTCTGTTCATTGTAAAATATTATCAGCAGCCTGGTATAGTACCATCCCAAGACAGTATTCAAGATGGTTTTTTTAAGCGGGCGATAGATGTTTTAACCAGCTTTAATTTTTGGTTTCAAAAGCAACGACTTCCGCAATCACAGCCAAGTTCTAACCAGCAAGTTAAAAAAATTAGCCTTCACATAAATACTGATATCAAGGCTGTTGCTCAAGTTTTATCGTGGGTTGATACAGTTTTTTTAGATCCTCTACCAATCATTCCCCTAGTCGTTTTGCATCAGTGTAAACTTGCTGTGATTGAAGGGTTTACGAATGCTGTTCGCCACGCTCACAAAAATCTGCCATTAGAAACTCGGATAGAGATTGAAATAAGGGTATTTAACGAACACCTAGAAGTAAAAATTTGGGATTGGGGAGAGCCTTTTGACTTCCAAGCGAAGTTGAAAGAAGAATTGCCAGAAAAAAGTCTGTATTAGTTGGAACGACCTGGGATTTTCGCTTCACTAAAGCTGTTCTTTAATTGCCCGGTTGAAATTGACAAAAGAAAGAAACTTTTTGGTGATGACTACTGATACTACTCCCAAGATTCTCGTTGTGGATGATGACCGAAAGCATCCAGGATACAAGCCCCCGGATTCATCAGTCCAGAAATAAAAAACCTGTATTCGATGAAACTTGCCGAACGTATTTATCTCGCGCAAGTCAATGCTTCAATGCTTCAATTCTAAAATCTAAAATCTAAAATCTAAAATCGAG
Organism: Microcoleus sp. Z1_B2; assembly: GCF_036700325.1. Lineage (NCBI taxonomy): Bacteria > Bacillati > Cyanobacteriota > Cyanophyceae > Oscillatoriales > Microcoleaceae > Microcoleus > Microcoleus sp. Z1_B2. The sequence continues at coordinate 20,584 of NZ_JAUBOQ010000044.1, read as the reverse complement.
TGACTCATCCATCCGCACTCTAGTTCATCGCTTTTTAAATCAGAAATATCAAGTAGATTCGGCAGCAGATGGCGAGACGGCTTTAACATTGTTTGAGAAATTAAAGCCACTGCTAGTCGTTCTTGATTGGAATTTGCCGGATACTACAGGCTATCACCTCTGCCAGGAAATGCAGCGCCGTACTAATGTTTTTGTGATTATGCTAAGCAGCCGCACAGACGAAGGTGATAAAATTAAAGTCCTGTCTGCAGGTGCTGATGACTATATCTGCAAACCCTTTGGTTTGGCGGAGTTGGCAATTCGTATAGAAGTTGTGTTGAGACGGATGAGGCCTGTCACTTCATCACGTATTGTATTCGATCAGTTCGCGATCGATTCAGCGCGTCGGGAAGCAACACTCAACGATCGCACTATCAAGTTAACAGCCTTGGAATTTAATATTTTGTATTTTTTGGCTAGTCATTCCAATCAATCTTGGAGTCGCCAACAGCTAATCGAAAAAATCTGGGGGTGGAACTGCAACGACACAGGAGAAGAGAACGTTGTTAGCGTACATATCGGTCAGATTCGCAAGAAAATGATTCAAGTTGATGCTAATGCGTCGCAGTTTATTAAAACAATTCGGGGTTACGGTTACAGGTTCGAGCCGCCGAATCGCACTGCAAGGGCTATTTCCTAAGCTCATCGGCATTAACCACTTTATTTGGTGAAAAACCGATTTTCCCACCTGCCGTGGGGCAGCCAGATGCCTCCTAGGGAACGGACGCGATCGGGTAACATGAAGTAAGCCCAAGCCGTGCCTAAAGGTTTGAGGTGTCGATCGAAGATTTCAATTTCCTGCCGTTGATATTCGTTTTGTGTCGGTTCCCGCAGCGGATGATAGTCTTCCAATCGGTCTAAATCGTCCAAAATAGCCGAATTTGCGAAACAGAGGAGAAAACCGCAGACTGTGCCATCTCCGGCCATCATCGCAGGATAGCCGATCGGCAGCGCAAAAAGTTGACCGCGGGCGATCGCGGGGTAAGCATTCACAACTTTTCCTTCGCAGTAGCGGAGGTAGTTGCACTCCCCCGGTTTGAGAGTGCCGTAGACAAAGACTTTCATCGGGTAGGGCCTAACCGCTAGTTTTTGCTAACATAGATGGCTAAGCTAATAGTTTAAGTCTCGCGGGCGATCGCGACTGCAATCTTGATAAATTTCGTTGTTTACCCTTTCTTATAATTCATGACTCTAGCAGTTAGTTTTATTGCTTTTGGACTTGGGCCTTTGTACTTGAGCTCTTTTTTGCCGTCCCTGCCCCTTGACAGCTTGTTTTCGACTCAAGGGATTATGGTGATGCTGCTGGCGGCCTATGCGGGGGCGATGTGGATGTTTCTCACCAGTGCTCCGAAGGTACACACGGTGATGGTATCGGATCTCGGACAAGCGAGGGAGTTCTATGAAGGTATGCTAAACCTGCCCGTAGCAGAAGTGCCACTGCACTACTACTACAATTACGAGCAAACTTTGGGCACAACAGGTATTGATCCGCTGTATTTGTCGCCGAATGTCGGGAGGGCAACGACCTCTCAAACGCTGGGGAGTCCCGATGGTTTGTGGTATCAGTTGATGAAAAATACCCAACTGCACATTATTAGCGGGGCCGGTGCAGGGGAAAAAAATCGTCCGCGTCACGTTTGTTTCGATCGCGATTGTTTGGATCAGCTATTGATGAGGGTACAAACTCGCGGCATTAGTTATAAAATTCGCCGGGAAAAGCCGCTGAATTTTTTGGTCAAGGATTACGATGGCCGCGTGATTGAAATGGCTGAGGTTAGTAATTAAATAAGACTCAGCGGTTAAAAGCTATCCTACACAAACTTTGGTCACGGCAGAGAGCGACTAAAGAATAAAAGGGGTATTAAAGCCGAATTTGGTATTACATCCCAAGTTAGAACCAAGTTAGAAACCCGGTTTATCTAAAAAACCGGGTTTCTTTTTTGTCAATTAATCTTAGATTCAACGCTAGATTTTTCCGATGTCGCCACTGCTTTAATCTCTGAAATCGCTTTCCGGCTGAAAATTTGGAAGTAGAGGGAAACAAAAAACTCTTTGACTGGAAAAATGATAAAAGTCAAAGGATTAATTGTCACGATGATATTGCGGGCATCAGCTTTAGCTTGTTTGACAACTTGCTGCGCTACCCAATCTGGAGACATAATGCCGATCGGGTTTAAGTTGCTTTTAAACGGCCCTAAAATCAGTTTGCGAACGATGCAGGGTGCGTCTAGCCGGCGCAGGGTGACTAAATCTCCGAGGGCGCGCTTGCTGAGTTCGTACAGGGGACTGACAGCGGGAATTACTTCGGCTTCTGAAGTGTTGATCCAGACTTCTTTGCAAGCAATGTTTTCGTTAGTGCGGACTGTTAAGAAAAAGAGTTCCATCAGCCGCCACGCGGAAAAAGTGTTAATTTCGTATGAGTTTGCGATCGCCTCTCCTGTTCTTTCTCCCTGTACGTTAATCCCGTGATTAATGACGAGAATATCGATTTTTTCTAACAATAGGGCTAAGTCTGCCTCTTGGCCAGCTTGCCAAGTTACGGTTTTTACAGGTAAATTTTCGCCGTCTACATCCAAAGTAATTTCCTCATTTCCCGATGAGAGGGCGATCACTTTTGCACCAGCTTTGTGCAGGTGTTTGAGTAGCAAACGTCCTAAAGTTCCCGATGCACCGGTGACGGCTACAGTTTTGCCTTTGAGAGAAAGTGCTGTACCCATAAGTTTATCTATTAAGGTGAAAGTACCGCAATAGTAAGCATTTTGATTGTCGAAGTGATGCCGCCAGTGATAAGGTTTATTAACTAACCACTTGCCAGGGGGAGTCAGGAAGTCTCCCGGTTGGTGGGTGATGTCGGTTAATTCGTCTGCACCTTTGATGCCGCACCCGCGGGCGATCGCGCTCAACAAAAAGCCTAAAGTATAAATACAACCGGCTGCTGCACCCCAGTGGTATTCCGGCAGCCCAAAATAAGCTACAACCCACAGCAACAAGCCCAAAACCATCATCGCCGCACCTTCGGGCACGTCGTGACGCCAGTGTGCTTGCTTGTAAATTGTCTCGCTGACGGGGGTCAAATTCGGGCGGAAAACGCGGTGATGCCAAGTGTGCAGCTTTTGCAGGGGTGCCCAATAATGGGACACGACGTGATAAAAGTCTCGTATTATTTCTGCCCAGCAGACAGAAGCTATTGCCACAGCGCCGACTATCCAGTAATTTACCATGCTCACATTAGTTTGAAATTTGAGATATTAGAGATTGTCTGTTTTGAAAGATAACTCAAAATGGCTTTTATTGCTAGTCTGGAAGTTGACTCAGGCGTTTTAAAATCTGCAAAACGCGGTACAATTCATTGCCGGGATTGGAAATAACAAATTCCGCCGATCGGGCATACTGGGGAGTTTCGCCTCTAACTAACTTGACAAAATTGAAATTAGCACCTGTGGAAATCATTCCAAAAGTAGGAGTTTCTGGGTTCGGATATGCCAGCATATATGTCAGGAGTTGTGCGATTGCTTCGTCTGTTGAAAACGAAAGTTGTTTGGATTCAATTACTGTCACCCACAAGTTTGCTTTCATAATTAAAATATCTATTCTGCCTTCGATGATTCTGCCTTCGTCTTCCTCTTGAATTGCGATCGACTTTTCGGCTTTGACTTGAAAAGGAGACTCATACAGACCGGCAATAAACAAAATGGGGCTGATGATTGTTAGCTTGACTGCATTTTCCAATACAGGCGGGTTGTCTACCAAGTTGAAGTATATGTCTTGGACGCGATCGAGCAATTGTTTTTCTGAGTCGGTTACTTCGGGTAAGTTTTCTTGCCATTCTCGGAAAAATTCGCTGTTGCGAACTCGCTGTAAACCGAAGTTATCGATTAGATAGCGGAGGTTGATATCTCTTGCTTGTACTTTTTGCATTATGATTAAGCAAGGCTTTTATGGTTATTAATAAGTTTAGCAGAATTTGGATTTTTAACCGCAGATGAACGCAAATGAACGCAGATGAAATTCTGAGTAAGTTAATTTGGCCCAGATGTCTGTTCATTGGGATTTGCGATCGGCAATTCGCTGTTTTTGTCCCGCTTGCATTTCCAGCAATTTTTGAACAATCTCATTATGCCTGATTGTTCAGCTAGCTTAAAAGTTGGGTAAATTATTTTTTTTGCAAAAGGTCGATCGCACTCAATCAATACTGAGGCAAAAACCGGGTTTTTTTAGGCAAATCAATCGTGGTTCGCAGCCGATTCCGATAGAAAAACCCGGTTTATTGATCCAAAATCTACGCTTTTAGGCTCCGCAACCATAAAACAAGATGATGACACCCTTTTCGTCCAGGAATATATCTACAATCGGCAAGTTTGCCGCGCCCTTTCATCCTCCGGTTCTTGCCACCCAAAAGCAAAATGACTTACCGCATTAATTTGCGGAGTCGCCGAGCGAATTGCCGCCATTTGAATCTCCAAAGACGGTCGATTTTTGAGAGGTTTTCCCCAATCTCCAGCAATGGCAGGAATGATTTTTGCTCCCGGAGGCGCTAAACTTACAGTCCGCTGCACTTGTGGGACAATGCAGCTTACATCCCCGCAATTTCCGTAAGACATGGCGTGGAATTCTACAGCAGCCGGAAAGCTGTCCCAAGGCTGCAATCTCGAATCATATCCCCCTTGATTTATCGCTTGATTTGCAGTAGGAAAAAACACTGCTCCTACAGGAATTCCCATCCTTTGAGCTGGCTGAATAGCTAGTCCAAAAAAATCTAAAATCCCTTGAACGGCGTGAGCAACACTCAGTTTCCACAGGTCTTTTTGCAGAGTGCCGGTATCGGGAAGCCGCGGTGTCGGTTTTGGTGTGGGAGTTGCAGGGTTTGGCTTGTTAGGGGCGGGATTTGTTGAGGCCGATCTTGATGCGGCATTCTGGCTTCTAGAAGGTGGAGTTGCTACTGACATCGCCTGCGGAATTCGACCCTGCCAAAGAGGTTCTCGCTCAGTTGGATACTGTTTGACTACTGCTTGAACGTCATTAGGATTGATAAATCCCTTAGTCAAATATCGCTGAATTAAATCTCGCCCTTGCTGATTGCTAGCCCGCTGCAAAAGAACTTGCTGCGATGCTGGGCCGTAAATCCACAAGTCTTGAACTTTGGTAGCAACTGAAGCGGGCCCGATGCCCCTTAGATAGCGAATGTAGTCGAATAACATTCCTTGGGGCTTGCGCTTGACTATTTGATTTACTAACAAAGTATAGTCTTGCCGTGCTTGTGGGTTGTACGGATCGATAAAGGCTTGATTGCCCGGAACTTCTCCGAAATCCTGATTAATTGCTGCGTCTTCGCTTACTATTAAACTTGTCTGATTTTTACCGTTGATAGCGAGGGTTTGCTGTCTGTCTGGACGCTGAGCATAGCTATAGCCAAAGTTCATGGTAAATAACCAGGCGTATACTTTTAAACCTCGTTGTTTGCCTTTGGCGATCGCCCTTTCTAACAAGTCGTATTTCTCGTAACCGCGATTTCTCACAACAGAAGGCCAAGCCGTAGGATTGTCTGCAACTGGGAGAAGCACTTGACCATCGTAAAACACTTCGACATAGACTTGGTTGTAGCCTTTATTCACAACTTTGTCTAATACTCGATCGAGTTCTCCGGGTCTGACATCGCAGGGATACAAACGCAGCCAAACTGCTTGGGTTTCGGGCCAAGTTTTTTTACGGCATTCTGCTATTTCCCGCGCGTGTTTGTTCAAAACAGCAAAATATGCTTGCTGAGATTCCCGTTTTCCCGACAGCGCGGCGCGGCGCAAGTCTTCTTTTTGATTGACCTGTTCTGGGGATAATTGGCAATAGGCTGATGTTTGGGCAAAAGCTGGTTGATTTCCGATAAACGGCCAAACAAGCTGGCTGATGATGCTACTGGTTAAAACAGCAGTTACCGCACTTAAAAAGCGTCGCTGGTGTTGAAAATTCGCGATGCGAGTTGGTGCAATTTTCATGGGAGAATTGAATGGGGTTTTCTGGTTTAAATTGGGTGGCTATCGCATTTTTGCGATCGCGCTCCACAAGCAGCTACAAATTTTCTACTTTTTTCTGTTGACTTAGTTATGGCACAAGTCGATCGCACAGTGCAAATTCTATCTGGCGGCTATTTAAATTCAATAAGGGCGATCGGGTAAGACAAGACTCCGCGATTAAACGGTTTTGCAGTATTTTTTCCCTAACTGCTGCATAAAAAAGCGCCTGAATACAGTGGGCGCTAAAAGCAGTTGATATTTCTACTAAAAATTGTTAACACTCAAATATCAAGGATGAAAGATGAATTAGTGAAATTTATCCTCGATCCTAAATTTTGAGATTAAGCTCCTCTGTTAAGAGCAGCTTCTACTTGCTGAAATTCTGACTCAAGACGCTTTTTCAATTTTTCAGGAACGGGACGGTTTGGATAGGAACTGTAATGTCCGGCCAAAGAGTTTAATGCCGTCCGCATTGTCGTGAAAGAGGCCAGCTTGGTAAGAGCGGGATCGCGGCGGTATTCAGCAAAAAAATCGTTGATACTCGTGCGAGCCTTGGCTTGAGCGGCTGCTTTTTCCGGCGTGCCCTCTGGCAAAGTGAGCGCTGTTCTCAAGCTGTTCACTAATGCTAATGTGTCTTGGCCATAATCTCCACTCAGAGTGGCGGGAACATTGGTACAGCCCGCTACGCCGATGACAACAACTAATACCAGGGCTAACAGACGGGAAATGTAATGCTTCATAAAAAATTCGGTAAGTGGGAAACTCAGTCACGAAGAGTGCTGAGAGGGAAACGACTCGGCGGTTGAAACCGGCGTGAATCTTTCCATTACCGCCTTGGGATTGCTAGATTCGGTGTACTTTTGTAGTGTACTTTCGATGGGACAATTACCATCTCAAACTTCGCAACCCTGTACGCATAATGTTCGCTCTTTTATGAGCCTCCCTTTCGGGGTAATGTTAGCTTCGACAAAGTTAACGGCCGGTACTATATCTAGGACACTGATTTAACCCAATAAGTCTGTTTAATCCTAAATTTCTAGAGCAAGGAACTAGCTTCGCATCCCTTGGTAGGTCTTTAAACTCTTACCGTTAACGTAGTACGCGAGGTACTTAGTCTGGTCAACTGTGGTTTAAGTCTTAGGCTAGAAGCCCAGTGTCTTTAGACCTGGGTCGTTGACAAGGTTTACAAAAATGGAAGCGAAAGCGGTAATCAAAATTAACCTTTATCCTATCTCGAATTGAGGTAATAATGCCACTTTCTACTTTTTTTTGTTCTCATACCATGAAACAGAAAATTTGTCAATCTAAAATCTAAAATCTAAAATCTAAAATCGATTGATTTGTCCGGCAACGACGGAGAGAATTTGGGTTTGTCGCAGCCACTGAGCATCAAAAGCGCCTAGGTGAGTTGTAGTAATCAGAGTTTGAAATCGTTCTTGAATTGTTTCTAAAAGTTGATTTTGGCGACTCAGATCGAGTTCTGCAAGTACGTCGTCGAGCAACAGTAAAGGCGCTTCGCCGACGACTTCTTCAATAAGCTGCAGTTCGGCTAATTTTAATGCTAATACCAGAGTTCGCTGCTGACCTTGGGATGCGTATTGACGAGCTGGGGTATTGTTAATGGTAAATGTAATGTCGTCGCGGTGGGGGCCGACTAAAGTGGTTCCTTGAAACTGTTCTGCGATCGCCCTTTTTTGAATTTTCTCTAAAAATGCTTGCCGCACTCCTTCGAGATTGTCTTTAGCGATAAATTCTGAACTTACTTCAATATTAGCATCGTATTTCACATCTAAAACTTCTGCTGAACCGCTAATTGAACGGTGCCAATTTCGAGCTAAAGGCATCAAACGCTCCAAAATTCGATCGCGCCTGCGGATAACGCGAGCGCCCGCTGTCGCCAACTGCGCGTCCCACAAAGCTAATTCTGAACTGGGAATGGGGAATTGGGAATTGGGAATTGGTAAGTCTTCTGTATTTTCTGGTTCGGGACTTTCGGGTGCAATAAATCGCATCTTGTCAAAACTGTCGGAAAATTCCGCTTTCCTGATTTCTTTAGAACGTTTCAACAGAGCGTTTCGCTGGCGCAAAATTTGGTTGTACTGCTGCAAAATGTGAGCGTAAATCGGTTCTAACTGGATGACTAGGCGATCGATCCAATTACGCCTTCCTTCGGGCCCGCCCCGCACTAAGTCCAAATCCAAACAAGAAAATTGCACTACATTTAAGACGCTCAAAAAGTCTAAATGGCGGCGCAGCGGTTCACCGTTGAGCTTCAGTGTCCGACGCGCCCCTGAGCGAAGAGTTAAAGCTAAGTCGATCGCTCCGGTTTGACGTTCGAGTGTAGCATCAATTTGCCCGATCGGCTTTGAGTCGAGTATTAAATCGCGATCGCGCCCTACCCGGTGGCTTTTTAGTGTAGAAAGCAACTCTACCGCTTCTAATAAGTTAGATTTTCCTTGAGCGTTATTTCCTACTAAAATTGTTTTGGGAGCGTCAAACGCTACCTTTTGATCGAAGTAGTTCCGAAACTGCCGTAGGTGCAGCGTTTTCAAATACATAATATTAGTAATTGGTAATCGATAATTGGTAATCGGTAATTGGTAATTGTAATACAGTCATCGTAGGGCGAACATTAAGGGTTGGTAGCCGTGAGCCTTTACGATGGCGATTTTCGCCGAACGTTGCATTCGTAATGACATTATAACGAACTAATAAATGTTTAATTGTGACACAATCTATTTAGTTTTCGTAGCAATGACTTTCGCTGTGAGCCAGGGGTTTCAACCCTGGCGGATCTTCTTGAAAATAAGCTGTTACACATTTAAACCAATAACGATAGAGGTAGGGTGCGTCATCCGCGAACACTGGCGGGATATGGGAAATACTTATGTACGATCCGCACCCTACTATCCTCTTTTAAATGCCCAACAGCTTAGTACCCAATCGAGCGCTCTAGCTAATAATCAAACTTAGCTCACTATCCGTCAGCCGTTAACACTATTTCCTAGATTTGTTGTAAAAGCGCACAAACAGTTTTTCCATTTCAATCCAGACAAACATCAGAGCGCTGAAACCGAAGCAAACTAGCAATTCAAAAGGCGACAAATAGTGAGTGCCGAAAAATGCTCTCAGTGGCGGAACATAAATCAGCATTAATTGCAAAGCAGTAGTAACAATCACAGCTCCCCAAACAAAAATATTAGTCAAGGGATTTAACTCGATAGTTAGCTGAGTGTTAGACCGAATTGCGATCGCGTGACCCATTTGTGCCAAACAAAGAGTTGTAAACACCATTGTTTTCCAAGCATCTGGATTGCCGTGTCCGGGAGAGTGAGTATATCCGTAAGCCCAGGACATCATTGCGATCGTCAAAATTGCAAAAATAATCCCGATCCGAATCATGTAAGAACCCAAACCCCGCGCAAAAATACTTTCTCGCGGACTGAAAGGAGGCCTTTTCATCACGTTCGGTTCCCCCGGTTCCACCGCCAAAGCCAAAGCGGGAACGCCGTCTGTTACTAAGTTCATCCACAAAATTTGCAGCGGCGTCAGCGGCACTCCTCCCAAACCCATTAAAGGTGCGGCCGCAATTGTCAAAACTTCGCCGATGTTGCTGCCCAAAATGTATTTAATAAAGCGGCGAATATTGCTATAAACCACTCGCCCTTCTTCAGCGGCGGCGACAATAGTTGCGAAGTTGTCGTCGAGGAGCACCATATCGCTAGCTTCTTTGCTGACATCGGTGCCGGTAATCCCCATGGCGATGCCGATATCGGCTTGTTTCAAGGCGGGGGCGTCGTTAACGCCGTCGCCGGTCATGGCGACAAATTTGCCCCAACTTTGCAAAGCTTGGACAATCCGCAATTTGTGTTCTGGGGAGACGCGGGCGTAAACGCTAACCTGTTCGACTTGCTGTTTGAGTTCTTCTTGGCTGAGCTTTTCTAATTCTTGACCGGTGAGAACTCGATCGCCCTCTGTTGCAATACCTAAATCGTAGGCGATGGCTTTTGCAGTCAACTGGTGGTCTCCTGTAATCATCACCACCCGAATGCCAGCATTGCGGCACTTAACCACAGCTTCCCGCACTTCCGGCCGCGGGGCGTCCAGCATACTGACGAGTCCCAGCCAAATCATGTCTTGTTCGCTAATTTCCTCAGAACCTTCGGGCGGCAGGCTTTCCCAGAGTTTGTACGCAAACCCGAGGACTCGCAAACCGCCGCTTGCCATGTTGTTGTTTTCGACGAGGATGCGATCGCGCATTTCCTGGGTTAAAGGTTGTACTCGATCGCCGACTATAATGCCTTTGCAGCGCTCCAAAGTCAACTCTGGAGAACCTTTGGTCAGCATCAAATAATTCGACTGCTGTCCTTTTTCTGCGGGAAATCCCGAATGTCCCGATCTGCCGGGCACTTCACAAATCACGCTCATCCGCTTGCGTTCGGAAGAAAAAGGAAATTCCGCCGTCCGCGGCAGCAATTGAGACTGTTTTTCCTTATAAATGCCTGCTTTTCCGGCTACACAAAGCAGAGCTCCTTCTGTGGGGTCGCCTAAAATCTGCCATTCTTGTTTTTCTTGTTGCAATACTGCGTCGTTGCAAACTGCACAGGCAATTAATAAAGATTCGAGTTCTGGATATTCCTCTAAATTATTAATTTTGGCCGATGTCAGGCGATCGGTAAAATCTCCGATCGGGGCATAGCCATCCCCTGCGACGGCGACAGTGCAGTCGCCCGTAGACACTAGCTGAACTACCATTTTATTTTGAGTCAGAGTACCTGTTTTGTCAGAACAAATGGTAGTTACCGAACCCAAAGTTTCTACCGCAGGGAGTTTGCGAATCAGGGCGTTTCGCTTCACCATCCGCCTAGTTCCGAGTGCCAGAGTAACTGTCACGACTGCTGCGAGTCCTTCGGGAACCACAGCCACAGCCATGCTTAGAGAAACTTCTAACAACTCTTCAAACCTGCTGGTATCGAACCCGATGCCGCCGTTTTGGAAGGTAATCATGCCGCCGATGACGACAATTGCGACTAAGGTTAGGGCACCGGAGACTAGAACATTTCCTAACTGGCTCATCCGCTGTTGCAGGGGAGTCGGTTCGGTTTCTACTGACTGAAGCATGGTGGCAATTTTGCCCAGTTCAGTTTTCATTCCGGTGTTGGTGACGATCGCCTTTGCTCGTCCCTGAACAACTTCTGTGCCCTGAAAAATCAGGTTGAGTCGATCGCCCAAGGAAGCATCTTCTGGAAGTTCTAGATCGGCTTGCTTGGTTACTGCTAGGGCTTCTCCTGTCAAAGCAGATTCTCTGACTTGCAGATTTGATGTTTCGATCAAGCGTGCGTCTGCTGCTATTTTTACCCCAGCCTCCAACAGCATTACGTCTCCGGGTACGAGTTCCTTGGCGGCTATTTCCGAAGTTTTGCCGTCCCGCAGGACTCTGACTAGGGGGGAAGCGAGGTTTTTGAGGGCTGCGAGGGCTTTTTCAGCACTTTGCTCTTGGAAATAGCCGAGAATGCCGTTGAGTATGACGATCGCAAAAATGGCGATCGCATCTTTGGGAAAAGTATTCGACCTGATGTCCAAAAAACCCGAAATCACGGCCACACCCATCAGCATCAACAACATGATGTTGGTGAACTGATCGACAAAAATCGACCACGGACTGCGGCCTCCTGTTTCTTCGAGTTCGTTGGGGCCGTATTGCTGCAAGCGTTCTGACACCTGTTTGCTGCTCAAGCCAGCGTCTTTGTTGCTGCTTAGCTGCTGGAGAGTTTGGTCAATTGCTACGGTGTGCCAAGAAGAGGGAGAATTTGAAGACATAAATTACGATCGAGCATGGGGGATAAAGGTGGTTGCGGCCGGACAGCTACAGCCGATCCATCTGGCTGATTACAGAGAGAGAGAGTTTTGAGTTCTGAATAAAAAACTGTTTAACTTGCTACTCGTTTTGGGCGCTTCGATGCCGGGGAAGCAAAAAGCTTTTAACTTCAATGCGTCTGGTGGCTCGATCGCGCCGTTTGTAGACCTACGGCTGTTTTCGTATAGTAAACGAATTCTTGTAAACTCTTAGAAGATAGCGGTAGACATTGGCAGTATGTAATAGGATAGGCTACCGTTTAAAACCAGCGCCGAAGCATCGGACTAAGCGAAAAAGTTTCGTAGTAAGCGTAACGGCTCAGCCCCCAAAAACGTAACGCATTGAATAGCGCTTTCAATATTTTGTTGAAAGCTTTGAGAGATACCTCCCTATTAGGGATCGCTAAAAGCGATGCCCGATCTGCCATACACAGTATATCGAGGCGCAATCCTGGATTTACCGGGTTAAATGTATCTGATAGCACCTATCCACCTTACTACTAAAAATTAGCAATTTCTTCGGCTTTTACCCAATGCCCAACGGCTGAGTTTAGTCTTCAAATGGTGATATTTCCGGCAAAAGCTGAGGCTCTGGCGAGGGGCTTCACAATCTTGGGGATTTTTCCCACACCGAATTTTGCAGGCCTCCTGACATTGGGCAGAATTTTTGCTTTTTTCCCTATTCCCCCAGCCTTCTATTACCAAAACTTTAATTTACTTAACACTTCTTAACAATCCCGCTTTTCCACAGAAAGCTAACAAAGGCGATCGGCCCACGGGACGGTTCCTGGCAGTTGCACCCCCACAGCAGGGCGATCGAAGCAAACTCTGCGTTTATTGTTGTCTTCTCGCATCTACCCTCAGAAGGAGATTTGCCCGTACTTTCCCCCCCGATATTTACCTTCTTAGAGAGATAAGTTTCTGTAATAATTTGTAATAAACAAACGCAGGCGAGCATTGTATAAAGATTATCAGAGGGTTGAAACGACAGGCCAAAGTTAACAAAAACCCTGATTGACAAGGTTTGTCGCATCTCATAAAAGGTGTAAAATTTTCTAAGGTTTCTTAAACCTCCGTTGCAATGTAACAATAGTGCAGGTAGCGGAAAGGGAGAGATCGATGGGACCAGCAGATTAGCTGGCATCAAATTTCAACCCTTGCAGGCACTCGTAGCCTGAACAAATTTAACTTAACGGTTTTATACCGCAACCAAACTCAATTAACTCAAATAGGAGAGTTCTTTCATGTTTGACGCATTTACAAAAGTGGTTTCCCAATCTGACGCTCGGGGCGAATTTCTAGCTCAGGGTCAACTAGATGCTCTCAGCAGCATGGTTTCCGACGCCAACAAGCGGATTGATGCAGTAAACCGCATCACCGGCAACGCATCCAGCATCGTAGCCAATGCAGCTCGCACCCTGTTCGCTGAACAGCCTCAACTGATCGCTCCTGGTGGCAATGCGTACACCAACCGCCGCATGGCAGCTTGCTTGCGCGATATGGAAATCATTTTGCGCTACGTCACCTATGCAACATTTGCAGGCGACGCCAGCGTTTTGGACGACCGCTGCTTGAACGGTCTGCGTGAAACATACCAAGCTCTGGGAGTTCCCGGTGGCTCAGTTGCAGCCGGCGTGCAAAAAATGAAGGAAGCAGCAATCGCGATCGCTAACGACCCCAACGGCGTTACCCGTGGTGATTGCAGCTCGCTGATGTCTGAAATCGGCAGCTACTTCGACCGCGCTGCCAATGCAGTCGGCTAAAAATAGCCCAGCGAACCTTTCTTGTAAAGAAGCGAGCATCGCATTTTTGCAAACAATCATTTTTGTACAAAAACAACACAACATTAGGGAGAAACCAGAACAATGAAAACCCCTTTGACTGAAGCAGTAACCGCAGCCGATTCTCAAGGCCGTTTCCTGAGCAGCACTGAACTGCAAGTCGCCTTCGGCCGTTTCCGCCAAGCAGCAGCAGGTTTGGAAGCAGCCAAAGCTTTGACCGCCAACTCTCAGCGCTTGATCGACGGTGCAGCTCAAGCTGTGTACAACAAATTCCCGTACACACAACAAATGCAAGGCCCTAACTACGCTTCTACCCCAACCGGTAAAGCCAAGTGCTCTCGCGACATCGGCTACTACCTGCGGATGGTAACCTACTGCTTAGTTGCAGGCGGCACCGGTCCGATGGACGAGTACCTGATTGCAGGTGTTGACGAAATCAACCGGACATTTGAATTGTCTCCTAGCTGGTACGTTGAAGCTCTCAAGTACATCAAAGGCAACCACGGTCTGAGTGGCGACGCTGCAACTGAAGCGAATTCCTACATCGACTACGCAATCAACGCTCTGAGCTAGATTTGCGTGATGCCCGGAATTGTAAGCTGCTGTTAGCTTAAGTGTTAGCGGTTGTTTAGAATTCCGGGCATCTGCGATCTAAGCCTAGTTTTGCAAATACTTTTTTAAGCAGTTTTCAGTTTTTAAAGCAAAAAAGGGAGAAGCGAAGATGGCGGGATTAGGTGCAGCAGAACGGTTGGGAATAAAAGCATTTGAAGAAGCGGGACGAGTAGAACTGCGCCCCCACTGGACGCAAGACGATGCGAAAGCAGTAATTCGCGCTGCTTACAGCCAAGTTTTCGGCAACGAGTATTTAATGTCGAGCGAACGACTTACCAGTGCTGAATCTCTGCTGATGCAAGGGCAGATTTCAGTGAAAGATTTTGTGCGGTCAATTGCACATTCCGAAACTTATCGGAAAAAGTTTTTTTATCCGAACTCGCAAACGCGGTTAATTGAGCTTAATTACAAGCATTTGTTGGGTCGCGCTCCTTACGACGAGTCGGAAATTGCTTTCCACGTTGATTTGTACAATGCAGAAGGCTACGAAGCTGAAATCAATTCTTACATTGACTCAGTTGAGTATGAAGAAAATTTTGGCGACAGTATAGTGCCTTACTATCGCGGTTTCGCGACTCAAAGAGGTCAAAAAACCGTCGGTTTTAACCGGATGTTTCAATTGTACCGGGGTTTTGCTTCTAGCGATCGCTCGCAAAACCAAACCCAAGCCCGCCTGACTTGGGAAGTAGCGAGAAATATGGCTTCGCCGATACACACAGCCTCCACCGGAAAAGCCCTTGGCGGGACTTCCGGCGGTTCTCGCGGCCAACTCTACCGAGTCACTGCAATGCAAGGTGCGGCTAAGTTTTCCCCTCAAGTGCGCCGGACAACTACGGAATATCTCGTGCCTTACGAGCAACTTTCGAGCCGCTTGCAGCAAATCAACAAATGTGGTGGCAAAGTGGTAAGTATTACCACAGCTTAAAGTTTGTGTATTGACGTTTTTTTGAAACGTCTTTAGCAAATTAGGACTAAGGCTAAAAAATTCTTCAATTTTATGTGGATATGTAAGGTGTGCAGTGTACACCCTACTTTGAGGCATATTATCCTTAGTCCTAAAAATTTCAAGTGCAACCAAGCATTAAACTTTTGTCATTAATAATTTAGGAGAAAATCTGGTGGCGATTACGACAGCAGCGTCCAGACTGGGAACATCCGCATTGAGCGATGCGCCGAAGGTAGAACTGCGCCCAAACTACACCAAAGACGACGTTGAAACTGTGATTCGTGCGGTTTACCGTCAGGTACTGGGCAACGACTATTTAATGAAATCCGAGCGACTTACAAGTTCCGAGTCTTTGCTGCGGGACGGAAGTTTGACGGTACGAGAATTTGTACGCGCTGTAGCTAAGTCAGAACTGTACAAAACCAAGTTTTTCTACAACAGCTTCCAAACTCGGACGATCGAACTAAACTACAAACACTTGCTCGGTCGCGCTCCCTACGACGAATCTGAAGTAGTTGAGCACTTAGATTTGTACCAAACACAAGGCTACGACGCTGATATTGATTCTTACATCGATTCAGTAGAGTATCAAGAAAACTTCGGCGAAAGTATCGTCCCTTACTACCGCGGCTTTAACACCCAGCGCGGTCAAAAAACCGTTGGTTTTACCCGGATGTTCCGGTTGTATCGCGGCTATGCAAACAGCGATACATCTCAACTAGAAGGCAATAACTCTCGCTTAGCTGTCGAACTCGGCACTAACAGCGCTACGGCTGTAGTTGGGCCTTCTGGCGGTAACGAAGGTTGGGCATATCGGCCTTCCGCCAGAAACGTAACTCCCGCCAGCACTTTCGGCGGTGCGGCAGCTTACGGCAAAGAAGGGCGGCTGGTGCGCGTGGAAGTTTCGGGCATTCGCACGGGCGGATATCCCAGCGTGCGCCGCAGCAGCAAGGCTTTCATCGTACCTGTTGAGGAGTTGTCCTCGCAAATGCAGAAATTTCAACGCATGGGCGCGAAAATCGCCAGCATTACTCCAATTTAGTTGTTAGTCATCAGTCATTAGTCATTAGATAATTAGTTTCTGCGTAAGGTGCGAGGTGCACGGAAACCTACATAATTAGGTTCTGCGTAAATTCTGAACTAGAGACTAAGGACTAAGGACTAAGGACTAAGGACTAAGGACTACTGACCAATTACCAATTACCAAGAAGCTTATGTTGGGTCAAATTGTAGCTGGAAAAAGTGGCAATACAGCTTCGGCTAGTCGCTGCTTTCGGTATGAAGTTGTCGGCTTGCGCCAAAGCGATGAAACAGATAATGTGGATTATTCGATTCGATCGAGCGCGAGTACATTTATCACTGTGCCTTACAATCGGATGAATCAAGAAATGCAGCGGATTACTCGCATGGGCGGGAAAATTGTCAGCATTCATCCTTTAAACGCGGGTGCAGAATCATCCCATGAATCATCCCACGATCACCAATAGTTTGGTTGCAGGGGCGATGAAAATCGCTCCGACACAAGCTAGAAGGGGCGATGAAAATCGCTCCTAGACAAACTTTCGTCCACTCCAAGCGGACTAAGAGTTAATGTAACCCGCCCCGGCGGGTTTTGTCTGTTTAGTAGCGATTTTAATCGGCCAGTTTCCCTAACCCTTGCAGGTTTTTTCTGGATAGCAGCCATTTCAAGAGCCGAATAACTAATAACTAATAACTAATAACTAATGACTATGAATTATTACGAATCCGACTCACCGCCGGCGGGTGTAGCTGAGGGCGAGTCTTTAACTGTTGAACAGGCGATCGCAAATTTGCACTCCCAAGATTACAGTCTCCGGTATTATGCTGCTTGGTGGGTGGGCAGATTTCGAGTCAAGGAACCGGCAGCTATTGCAGCTTTAATTGCCGCATTGGAAGAAGAGTCAGAACAAACGAAAATCGGCGACTATTCCCTATTGCGAAATGCGGCGCGGGCCCTGGGTAAATTGGGCGACAAACAAGCCTTACCTGCCCTGATTCGCTGTTTGGAATGCGCCGATTATTACGTGCGGGAAGCGGCGGCTCAAGCTCTAGAAATGCTGGGAGATCGCGATTCTATTGAGCCGCTAATGAAGCTATTGGATGGGGGCGTAGCTGTGGCTGTGCGAGTGCCAGGAAAATCGCACCTCGTGCAACCTTACGACTCGGTAATTGAAGCTTTGGGAACCCTGCAAGCGACAGAAGCAATACCGCTAATTTCACCTTTTTTAGAACATTCTGTGGAGCGGGTGCAGTACGCTGCGGCGCGGGCGATGTATCAGTTAACTGGTGAGCGGGTGTACGGAGAGCGGTTGGTAAGTGCTTTGAATGGGGATAATTTGCAGTTGAGGCGATCGGCTTTGATGGACTTGGGGGCGATCGGCTATTTGCCGGGAGCGCAAGCTATTTCGGAAACTTTAGCAGAAAATAGCCTGAAATTGATAGCGCTCAAAGGAGTTTTGGAGCATCACCTCAATCAACAAGAATCACTATCTTTGTCAGATGAAGCTATCCAAGTTATGGATTTAATGGATAGTTTACTGTGAACAAACCAGGCGTTCAACGGAGTACCGTTAGTACGCAGGCTTCGTATTTCCTTTTTTGCAAAGGCTTTTTATAGTGAGGTAGTTCCACCCCCACTGACTAATACAGTACCAGAGTATTTCCAGATTATCAATGGGTATAAAGAAATAATTGTCGGCTTCCGTCCGCGACATCCGACGCTTCTGGACATCCCTGCGGTAATTTATTCGGGGTACTTCGCGCAGCGCTCAGATGTGTCCCCTCTAAATATACCGAGGGACTTCCTGGCTGGTAGTTAAAAAATTAGTTCACAAATGAAATAGGATTGCTGTAGAGATTCTCAATTGTCGGCCGTAAATTCAGGAGACAGCACATTTCAGGACACAGCGCCGTGCTGTTTCCCTACCGCATATCTGTATTTCATGGAGTTGAGAACTATTTTATCGGTTTGATCCGGGTGAATATATGACCGATTATTTGATGGAATGAGGGAGGGGGCTTTAGGTACTAATTATTATAAATTTCAGTGAAAATACTGAGGTTTGTAGCTGTAGTTGGTGAAACCGAACTGTTAAAATAATATTACCATCTGGATGAGTTTTCAGTTAAAAAAGTTTGGGTTTTGACTGCGGGCGATCGCGGAATGCTGGGAGATGGTTGTGTAGCGGCTAGAAGTATAAATCGGGGGATTCATTATGAGCAACGATCCTTTTGAAGTCAATGTGCAACATTTTGCAGCGCTGAAGTCCAAGTATCAAGCAACAAAATATGAAGATTCATCTCCTTCTAGTCTACTATATCTCATCCTGCGAAAAGCTGATTTAGAATTTGAAATTACCGACTTCGAGCGGAATTGGTTACTAAACCAAGAGCTTTTGGAAACAAGAGAAGCTATCGAGCAAGAGCCACTACGTAAGGCTAAAGAACGAAGAACACTAGAGGCTGAATTTTATAAACTCAAGTCTAAGTTTAAAGTAACCACAGGGCTAAGCATATCCAGTCCTTTGTATTTTATCCTTTGGAAACTTGATTCAGAAAATCAGCTAACTGACTTGGAAGTTAAATATCTGCAAAAACAGGGGCTTACTCAAACAGTTACTATCGTTCAAGAGATGGCGCGATTTGCTGCACTAAAGGCTAAGTACCGAGCAACTGAATATCCAAATTGTTCACTTGATAGCCCCTTGTATCAAATCCTCAAGCAACTGGATGCACGAGAAATATTAAGTGATGTAGAGGCTAACTGGCTGTTCAATAACCAACTGGTTGATACTCTAGAAATTTTTTGGCAACAAAAAGCTGTACGGGAAGCTAAGTTTGCCCAACTCAAGGATAAGTACAAAGCTAGTGAATACCCAGAAACATCTGTATCAAGTCCGTTGTATCCCATCCTGAAAAATCTTGAGGCAGATCGGCAGTTGAGCGAGTCAGAACTTAACTGGCTAGAAGAGCATCAACTTAGCGAAACGCTTAGCATTGTTTTGGAGATTGAACAGAAACGACACTTTGCTGAACTGAAAGTTAAGTATAAAGCTACTACTTATGAGGATTCATCGCTCTCTAGCCATCTGTATAAAGTTCTCAAGAAAATTGATTTAGACAATCCGCTAGGTGAGCAGGATATTAACTTTCTGAAAAAGCGTAAACTGACCGAGACAATTACTCTGGCGCTTGACAAATATGCTGCTAGTCTCAAGTCCAAAATTCAATCTGGAGAGCCGTTGAGTGAGGCTGATTTTGATTGGGTGAAACAGAATGGACGTGATGATGTAATTACTTTTGCCCAAGACAAATATGCTGCTAGTCTGAAATCCAAAATCCAATCGGGAGAGCATTTAAGTGAGGCTGATATTGATTGGCTAAAACAGAATGGATATGAAGACGTAATTACTTTTGCCCAAGAAAAGGAATTTGCTGCTCTGAAGTCTAAGTATGATGTCTCGAACTATAAAGATAAGACACCTTCTAGTCCGTTATACGTAATTCTGCAAAAACTGGATAAAGGAGAGCGACTGGAACCAACAGATGTTGCTTGGCTTGAGGAGAATAAAATTGAAGCATCTCAACCCAGCTATAGCTATTATGGGTGGCAGGAAGAACGCCGATATCAAGGGCAGAGACTGTTCTCTGGCAAGATTTTTACAGGTTACCACAAAATCGAAGCACTTTTTTATGAACAGCAGTACAAAGGCACTGGAAATAAATGGAACTTGGCTAATGCCAGCAGTCATTGGCGGAAGGCAGAGCAACCGAGAAGTGCATTGAACCTGACAGAAAATCTGGACTTAGACAAAATTAAAGAAAATAAGCTCAAGTCCGCTTTGCTAACAACTAGGGGCGGTGCTTTTCGAGATATTAATAAACTAGATGATACCGAAAAATGTGCGCTAAAAGCTATTGAGTATCAGCCTCAGAGTCATCATCCTTACACTTTGATGGGAGCTATTTGTTTTGAGCGGGGTCAATTTTTAGAGGGTGAGCGTTGGTTTAATGAGGCAATTAAACGCGGTGCTTCACCCAGAGATCAGGATGCGGAAATGAAGCGGGTTGTCAAAAATGCTAAAAATGGGAAGCGTCGGGAAGTTGTGGAATATCTGCTGAAAAAAGATCCGCAGCGCTATGCTTGGGCTAAGGCTTATCGGAAGCGCGAAGGCGGTGAGGATGCACAGCGCAAGAATTCCTAGCGCGGGTATCGAGTCGAGTTTTTTGCGGATTCGACTCTTTAACTAAGGATCGCGAATTAAATAACTTACAATTTTAATTGTTATTGTGGGATGGGCGTCCCGCCCGTCCTTTTTGGACGG
>NZ_JAUBOQ010000043.1:36054-60776 GCF_036700325.1 Microcoleus sp. Z1_B2 | reverse complement strand
GATTTCTCGCCAGAAACCGGTTTTATTCAAGAAACCCGGTTTCTCTGTACTTCACTTACCTGGAAAGTGCTGTAAATGCCGATCGCCCGTTAGCGAAGCCCTCGAAGAGGATCGCCCTTACAGGTGAACTTTGGCATCAACTTGAGGCAATCCCATGCTGTAGTTAACAGCGCGGCTGTTGAGGTTATAGCTGATTTGGCCTTTTTGTAAGAACGATCGTACCAAGTGCTCCAACTCCGAACCGATGCGGCGGAGGTTGTACTCGGTCAAGTCTTCGCCCTCGTAAGCGTCTACGAGTTGGTCAAATTTGGCATATACCTGTTTGACTGACTCGTCATTCCAGTTAAGTTCGTTATCTGGGTCAATGTCGAGGGTCAAAAGGTCATTGCTGGGTACGAGTTCGTTGTCTTCGAGGATGGCGGTGTATATGCGAATATGGCGGGTTGTTGACTTAAGCTGCATGACTTCTTATGTGTAAAGATTTTTTGCTGAATTAATTGTAATGGCACAGAGATGCGCGGGGAGGGTTGGCGATCGTCAATTTCTCGGAATCCCGAAATTTTTTAGTTGTTCGGCAGTCCAATTTTTGTAATATTCAGTTTTCTCTAAAGCATCGGAAGCTGGCTTCAGCTTAGAATTTACTTGAACAGTGAAGCCCGGATACGGCATCCTCCTAGTATGAAGCCCGTCAATATTAAAATCTTCTTCGGGATGGATGTGAAAAGCCAGCAAGCCCAATTCTGAAATCTGATTATTCAATTTGTCTATCAATTCTTTAGTTTCGGGCGCACTAATTGCAGTTTTTTCGGGATTAATTACTACCATGATTTCAAATTCAGAATTGTAAAATTCATAAATTGATTTCATTATGGCAGAATCGCGATCGAACTCAGTCATGGCTGAAAACCGCTCGATTTTGAATAAAATTTGATTTGCCAAGCGTGCTTTTTTAGCGAAGGGACAAATCGGTAAATCGCTAAAAATTGGATGCGATAACTCGACAAATTCGGTCATCCATCTGAGGGTAGATTCTATAATTTCCGTGTCAGATTCATTCATCGACAATCTATGTATTTGATCTTTAATACTAATCATAATCTATTTCGAGGGCGATGCACACCCCACTCTTGGTATCAATTTAACGCTATTTCCCTCAGTCCGGCAGGGAATTTATTCCCTGCCTCATAGCAAAAGTCCTCGGTCGAGGACTGAAGAACTCATTAGTCCTCTTCAGAGGACTTAAGCTATTAGCCAGGGAATTCATTCCCTGGCGGACTTTCGGTTAAATTCACACCAATAAATTGCCCACCTTGCTGTTTAATATTGGCGATCGAATTCATTCGTGAATTGTGCCATCTGGCATAATTGCACCTGCGAGTTTTGCATTGTCCAGATTTGCTCCAACCAGTTTAGCTTCCTTCAGGTTAGTTTTTTCTAAGTTTGCATAGCTCAAATTTGCCCCACACAAGTTTGCAGAATTTAAGTCTGCTTCACTTAAGTTTGCTCCATGTAGGTTAACCCCAGAGAGATTAAACCCACTCAAGTTTTGCCCACTCAGATTAACGCTTTGTAAGTTTACCCCAATCAAATTTAGCCCTGTGAGGTTAGCACCATCCAAGTTAGCACCTAAACAGTTTGCCCCACTCAAACTTGCTCCACTTAAGTTAATCCCAATCAACTTGGCATAACTTAAGTTTGTGCCAGTCAAATTTACCCCACTCAAATTCATTCCACTAAGGTTAACTCCTTGAAGGTTTACCCCAGTCAAACTTACCCCTGTTAAGTTAACCCCACTAAGGTTTGCACCACTAAGGTTGACTTTAGTTACCTTCGCTTGACTCAAGTCTGCTCCTGTCAGGTTAACATTAGGTAGATTTGCTTGAGTTAAGTTAGCTCTACTGAGGTTGGCTGTAGTCAGGTTTGCGCTATCTAACTTTGCTTGGCTTAAGTTAGCTAGACTCAAATTGGCCTGAATTAGTCTTGCGGAATATAATATTACCTTGGTTAAGTTAGCCCCACTTAAATTAACTTCAATCAAATCAGCATTTAGCAAGTTTGTTGAGTTTAAATTAGCGCCTTGCAAGTTAGCTCCGATCAAATTTACCCCAGTCAATTTTGCATTTGCTAGATTGGCATTGCTTAGGTTTGCTTGACTTAGACTGACATTAGAGTCGAGAGTTTTGCCACTTAGATCCACTCCCGTTAGGTTAATCCCTGTAAAGTCGCGTTCTCCGTCTTCATACCGTTTCCAAAATTCCTCAGCACTGATAACGGGTTCCAGATTTTCTAGTGCAGAATTATCTATTTTTTCGTCTTCCTGAGATTGCACAGTATCCGCATTTACAGGAGTAGCCACCGGCTGTTCTACCGCTTCGCTAGATACTGGAATCGGTGTCTCCTCGATCGCCTCTTCCCGCAATAACCGATCCACCCGATCGCTAAACCGCCTCACAACCTCAGCATCATCAACCTTCTCACCAGCATTCGAGCTTTTCTCAACCGCATTCTCAACATAATACTTATCTACAAAACTTTGCAACCCAGCATTATATCCCTGTCCTACCGCCTGAAACCTCCATTCGCCATTCTTCTTATACAAACGTCCAAATTCTAAAGCCGTTTCTTGGGAAAAAATCTGATTTAAATTGTACCGAACCAACTCGCCAAGATTCTCTGAATTGTAAAGCCTGATAAAAGCATTTGTAACTTGACTAAAACTTTGATTCTTTTCCTGTCCCTCGTGAAGAGTCACAACAAACACAATTTCCTGAATAGCCGAATTGATTTTACTCAAATCCACATAAACCGTCTCATCATCTCCGTCTATTTGTCCATTCCTGTTGTCTCCCGAATGCCGCACCGCACCGTCCGGCGATGTCAAATTGTTGTAAAACACAAAATACTTTTCATCAGGAATCCGACCGTCCGCCGCTAACATAAAAACAGATGCGTCAATGTCGCAGTTTTGTGCTGTCTGGCTGACTTGCCAACCCAGGGCGATCGCAATTTTACTGAAATTAGGAGTTTCTTTAGAAAGATTGAACCTTTCACCCTTCGTTAATTCGATACTCATATGCGATAATTCCCTTACCTCATAAATGGTATTAATTATCTCATCTATGTTAACCCGATCGCAAATTGGATTTTATCTCGAAGACATCGAAACCCCAATTGGCAGAACCGTCAATTTAACTCTTACCGGACTAATTCTCCTATCTTCGACCAGCTTCATCGCCGAAACTTACCCGATTTCGGAAACTGTCAGAATTAATTTGCAAACTCTCGATACAGCGCTTTTAGTTGTTTTTGTGTTTGAGTATTTATTGCGACTATGGTGTGCCGAAAATCGAGTTAAATTTATTTTTAGTTTTTTTTCAATTATTGATTTGCTGGCAATATTACCATTTTTACTGGGATTTGTCAACGTCAGTTTTATCCGAATTTTTCGCTGGTTTAGAATTCTCCGACTCATCCGCTTTCTGGAATTAAAAATTTCTATTTTCCGCATCAGCAGCGAAGATGGCGTGATTTTTGCTCGGATTTTGTTTACTTTGCTGGCAATAATTTTTGTTTATTCTGGTTTAATTTATCAAGTCGAACATCCGGCAAATCCCGAAAGCTTTGCAACTTTTTTGGATGCTGTTTATTTCTCGGTTGTCACCATGACGACTGTGGGATTTGGCGATGTTACGCCGATTTCGGAATCCGGCCGTTTTCTAACTATTTTGATGATTCTGACGGGAATTGCTCTAATTCCTTGGCAATTGGGAGATTTGATTAAACACTTAGTTAAAAGTGCTAATCACGGAGAAGCTGTTTGTAAAAGTTGCGGTTGGTCTGTACACGATGCTAATGCTAGATTTTGTAAAATGTGCGGTACTCAGTTAGATAATGGTTGACTGTTGACTGTTGACTGTTGACTGTTGACTGTTGACTACTGCCTCACCCTAGATAATTCATCCGTGTATCCGTGTCAAAATCCGTGTAGTGCTTTCCTTCTTTAAGCTAACGGTAACAAAATTTCAAATTCAGTGCCTCTGCCTAACTCCGATCGCATTCTGAACGCACCGCCGTGTTTGCCCGTAACTATTTGATAGCTAACTGCTAAACTGGTTTCTTTGAGGGCGCGTTTTTCCGTAGAGAATGATTCTATGATTTTTTTGTACTTGCTAGGTGACATTCCTGGCCCGTTATCTGCTATGCAAATCGAAACCCAGCGAACATGAAGTTTATCTAAATCCGGCGCAGGTTCGGGACAGCAGACTTGAGTTGTGATTTCAATTTTAGGCTGGCGATCGGCGTCTCTGAGTCCTCCACCTTTGAACTCTTTTGCCAATTCTTGACCGACTGCTTCATTAATTAATGTATGAATAGCATTTGTCAAGATATTCATAAATACTTGGTTTAGCTGTCCTGCATAGCACGGCACTGGTGGCAGGTAGCCGTAGTTTTTCACTACTTGGATTTCCCTAGTCAAACGACTTTTGAGCAGCAAAAGTATGCTGTCTATGTTGGCGTGCAAGTCGGTGGGTTTGGGATAAATATCGTCGATGTGGCAGAAGTTCTGCAAACTGGTTGCTAACTTGCTCAAACGTTCTGCGCCTGATTTGATGCTGGCAACAGTTCGGAGAAAATCGTTTTGCAAAAAGTCATAGTCTATCTCTTCTTTGAGCCGTGCTATTTCCGGCGGGGGTTCGGTACAGTGCGCGTCGTAAGCTGAGAGCAATTCCATCAAGTTTTTGCTGTAGTCGGTGACGTAGGTTAAATTCCCCCAGATAAAGCCTACCGGATCTAAAATTTCGTGGGCTACTCCGTTGACTAAACGCCCTAAACTAGCCATTTTTTCGCTTTGAATCATTTGAGTTTGGGCTCTTTCGTAGCGGACTTGAGTTTCTATGCCGCGAATTTGCCAGTACGCGATGTTTAGTGCGTTAGGGTCTAAGAGGCGGTAAGATTGGGAGTCTATTTGGACGACGATCGGTTCTGCCTGCAATTCGGGCGATCGACGCAGAGCTTGTGGGGCTGCTGCCAAAATGGTTGTACTCTCTGCGAGCAATAATATTTCGAGGCGAGCGTAACTGTAGAGAACTTTCAGCGGCAGGTGCAAAAATAGCTCTGGGCCTTGGGGTTTGAGCAAATATTCCAGCAGTTGCCTGCGGGATATCATGCCAGCAAACTCTTCTGCTTCCATCAACACGACTCCCGGCACTAGGGGATGCTGTTCAAACATTTCGGCAACTGCCACGGCTAAGCAGCTCGATTTAACCTGAAAGTCATACAGGGGCAAATCCCAGAGTGTAGACTCTAGGGAAAGGTCTTGATGGCTGCCTTCGGAGAGTGAAGGGCCAAGGAGTTTGGAACTGAATTTATTTGCCACTGGAACTTTTAGTTGCCGAAACGCTGGGAAATTGAAATGAGAACCTACTACTAAGCTACCCTATCATTTCACTTTTCTGAGCGAACAACCCAGAATATTCTGGAGTTGATCATGTTGTGCCAACTATAGGCAGGAGAATTTCAAATTCAGTATTCTTTCCTGGTTGCGATCGCAATTTGAGTTGGCCCCCGTGCTTTTCTGTGACGATTTGATGGCAGATAGCCAGCCCCATACCGCTGCCTTTGCCTGCTGGTTTAGTGGTAAAAAAGGTGTCAAATATCTGCTGGTGATTTTCTGGGGCAATGCCGGGCCCGTTATCGGCAATGCAAATTGCCACCCGCTTGCCGAGTTCGGTTTCTATAACTTTAGTGGTAATTTCGATTTGGGGCTGCCAGTTGTCCCCGCACGGGGTGTGTATTTCTCGATCTGCTGCGTACTCTGTCAGGGCGTCTAGAGCATTAACTAACAAATTCAAAAACACCTGACTCAACTGTCCGGAGTAGCCGCTAACTAGCGGCAGTTCGCCGTAATTTTTAACCACTTCTATGCTGTTTTTAAAGCGGTTTTTCAAAATTAACAGCGTCATCTCCACGCATTCGTGAATGTCTGTCTCGGCTGGTTTTGTCTCGTCCATGTGAGAGAAGTGGTGCAGCCCGTTAACTATTTTTAGCAATTGCGAGGCTCCCAACTCCATCCCTTCTAAGGTAATCGGCAAATCTTCTTGTAAAAAATCAAATTCAATTTCCTTTTTAAGGGCATCAATTCGGGGACAGGGTGCCGAATATTCTTCTTCATAAACCGACATTAGCTGTAGCAAGTTTTCAAAATAGGACAGCAGAAAAGTTAAATTTCCCCAAATACAGTTCAGCGGATTTCTGATTTCGTGGGCGACTTCTGCTACAATCCTGCCCAAACTCGCCATTTTTTCTGTTTGGATGAGTTTGGCTTGGGTTTGTTTGTGGAGTAACTTATTTGTTAATTGGTGAATTCTTGATTGAGCGACCATTAATTGGTGTACGTCTAACAGCTTGTAGGTCTGGGGGGCTATTTCCACTACTACGGGTTCGTAAACTAATTCTGCTGACCTGTAAAGAGATTCCTGAGCCGCTTCTACTATTAATTTACTGCCTGGAACCACCAGCAAATCTTGTTTGGAAAACCTGTACAATACCTCTATCGGTCGCTTGAAAAACATTTCTAATCCGTAGCGACGGTTAATTTTTTCAAAAAATTGACGCCTGGATATTATGCCTACAAAATTACCCCGATCGGTCAAAATGACGCCGGGAAGCATGGAATTTTGTTCAAAAGCCTGGGCTACTTCTTTTGCCTGTTGAGTTAATTCAATTTGGCAGTTGTAAAGTGGCAGGTCTAGGAGAGTTGATTCTAAGGAGATGTTCCAAGTACAAATTTCAGGTATATGCAACACTGATAACTCCGAGCTAGTCTCACGCACAGCAAACATAGATGAAACCCCTGTTAAAAATTGTATTCATGAACAACTTAAGTTGCTATTAATTCATAACGGGTAATTGGTAGCGGGTAGTTGCTAATTTGTCAAATTACAACAGCACCCGATGGGAAAACCCGATCGCAGTAGCATTATCTGCTAAAGATTTTGTTTCTAAGTCAATATTAAACGATCGAAGCTTTTGTGGAACTTACGGAGTAGGCGCTTTAAACTTTTTACCATGATATACCTGCGATCGGGTGTTTTCGGAAAATTTTTAATATTTATAACTAATTATTGTGATAAATTATACCATTTTTCCAGTTATCGAAGGGAATTGGAGAACCGCGAGCGGGTTATCAGTGAATATACGGGCATCCTTCAAGGGTTCGAGGGCCCGGATTAGCCATCGTCCAAGGGGCTTGAGGCTGCAACTGTCCAGACTGGGGCCCAGGCCAAAGGAAGTTCGGCAACGGATTCGCTTTCTTCGGATGTAACTGAGATGTTGCACCATTCTCAACAAGCTTTTTATGAACAGGCTTTTCGGCCTGTTCCACAAGAAAATTCACTCTTTGACAGAACAGGCCCGAAAGCCTGTTAAGCGAGAATGGTGCAAGATGTGAGATGTAACTGAATGTAACGGATAGAAGGCTTTAGTTATCTAGGAGAGAAGGAAGAAGCAATGTTCCGCAAGGGTTTGTGGAATTAAGAACATCCTAACCGTATTGGCTGTTGCTATTCCACTCAAAAGAAATGCAACTTTAGGCAACTTCCGAACCTCGACAGTCATCAGTTTTTTGCAATCTGCAATCTCCAATCAGCAATCTCCAATTCTCTTAGGGTTCCACCTCCGGCCAGAGGCGTTCTAGCTGATACCGCCAAGCGGCAAGAGTGTTTTCGCGAGACTCTCGGCCTAGTTCCATTTCACCCATCAATCCCTCTGCGTAAAAACGGTCTAAAGTCTGAAGGGTAGTTTCCACAGACTGTCCCTGCATCTTCGCAGCTTTGATGATTTGACGGATGCGGCTTTCTATCAAACCGTCGAAAAAGTCAGACAAACCTCTCTCTTGCAAAGCCAGCAGTCTGGCGACGGCGGCTGAGAAATCGGAGGCTGCGAGTGTGGCCGGGCTGTGCTGAAATACTCCCCACAAAACGTTTTGATGTAAGGCGTAGCGAGTTTCGAGGGTGGTGTCAAAGTTAGCTTCTAGCAGTTTATCAAGAAATGGTTGAGCTTCCTGGGCATCGGCGATCGGCAGCAAAATCCGCAGCCAACTCCCGTCTTCTGAAAGGAGGACTAACAGGCGAAAATTGGGGGTTTCTACTTGCCAAGAAGTGGCAGCAGGCATCTCAACACTCTCACCAAATAAGTCTTTAAGGGTATTGCTAATTTCTTCGGGAGTCATAATGATTTTAGATTTTAGATTTTAGATTTTAGGTGTCAAAATTTGTCGTATTTACCAGTATCGCATAGTATCAACTCCATCTCTAATCTCTAATCTCAAATGGATTTAGTAAAAGTAGGATGTATACCGAGCACATTTCAACGCTTGGTGTTTAGGCGTGCACCTTACCCTATCGATATTTACCAATATCGGTCAATCTAAAATCTAAAATCTAAAATCTAAAATTGGTTTATGGTAGCCAGCGGGGGTGATAGCCGGCAAAGGGAAGTTCTTCTGGCTGTAGTTTGGCGGGAGAACCGTCTGCGGGTATTTCTACTAAGGGTAGCAGCCAGAGGCGGCTGGTGGCGATCGACTGTCCACTATCGTTGCGGGGACTGTCTGCTGCTGAGGGAGTTGCTGCTGTGACTGATTGGTCGAAAATTAATGCCAGTCCGTCGGGAGATAAACTGATTTGGGTATCTAATTGGTTGGGCAAAATCAGCAGCGGTTTGATGGTTCCTACCAAACGAGTACCCTCTTTTTTGAGGTCGATGGTGGCGATGAAAGGCTGTTCTTTGTAGCTTTCTGTTTTGAGGCGTTGGGCTAACAAACAGTAGAGACGCTGAACTTGGTTGTCTTCGTTTTTGCGGGGATCGAAATAAACAGCCATAATGCTGCCGGGAATACGCAATATTTCTTGTTCTACACCTTGGTTATCTAAGATGAAAAGCGATCGAGTAAAATCGCTGTTGTATTTAACATAGGCGGCGGCCGAGTTGTCGCGGGCCATCCCCAATACTTGTTCGTATTTTGGCAAAAATTCGACTGGATCTGCTTCGGGTTTGAGGGGGACGATCGCTAATCCTTGTTTTTGAGATATTACCATCGATATGCTATCGGGGCGAATCATAAAATCTCCGCCTTGTTCATTTTCCAATGGTCTGGGCGGCACTTTTTCTTCCACAATCCAAGGACTGAAATCGCCGGGATTGCGGCGGTTGACGCGCTGGACAACTATGATTTTTCCGTCGGCTGAGAGGTCGAATTTGAGGTTTTGGTAATCTTTGGAGTCTAAGATTTTGTCGATTCTACCGGCTGGGTATTTTGGTTGATTTCCTGAGCCTGATTGGGGGTTGAGGCCGGTGGTGACTGTGAAGAGTTCTTGATTGAGGGTGCCGCGAGTACGGGCGATAGATCGATCTGTGGCGGAGAATAAAATGCGATCGCTGTCGGGATATGGTTTAAAATCGGTGACAACTAAATCTTTGGGAGTCAGCGGTATTGGTTTCGAGTCGCTGCTGGTGAGATTGACTAGCATTAATCTGCTTTCTGTTTCGCCTTGGACACCGATGTAAGCAAAAGCTCGATCGCGGCTGCGAAAGGAACTGCTAAACGGTTGCATTAGCGTTCCTTTATTTTGGTTTTTTTCTCCGAAATACTTGTCGGTTGCTCCGGCGAGTTTTAATGTGTAGGTAACGCCGTAGGGTGCTGGATCTTTGAGGGTGTAAGCCATGCGCCTTCCAGCCCAACTAAATTTACCGGGGAGGGGGGGTTCTAGCTTTAAGTTTTCCTCGACGGTGGGCTGGTTCATCGGCCGAAAGAATGTGAGGATAAAGCCGGTATCTTCGGCGCCGATTTGTTTGTTTTCCCAGGTAAATTCTCGCACTCTGGGTGCTGTGCGATCGCCGCTCAGCAGCAGCAGCCCGATTAAGAAGCTCAGCACTAGCATGAGGATGATGGCCGTGCGGTCGATCGGCTGTTTGAATGGCCCAATAGCGAAGGGTGAAGGATTAATTTTTTTCTTAAAAATACTCACCAATCTTTCTCTCCTACTTTCTGCTGAAAATTAACTACCAAATTTTCCCTATTAAATTTTACACTTATGGGCCCATTCCTAACACTCACCCAGCCATTTTTTTACCACAGTAAATGGCTGCAACGAGTTAGTTCCCGTAACAAACCTAGTTTTTGAAACTTGTGGTGCCTCCAGGACTGAATGAAACTTAAGATATTAATTAGGTGGGACACGCTGCAGTTTCAACAGGTTTGTTTACTGAAACAGTTGATTGATGGGGATTAAATCCATCGGTGATATTTTATCTATCGGCAGATCCAAACCAAAAGCCACTCTACATGAAATTAGAGTTGCCAGCACCCCTAAAAACAGTGCTGTTAATTGAATATCCTGCCAAAAACAAGTTAGTCCTTCTTTCCACAAACCGTAGTTAGTTACTGCGTAGGTAGGAAGGTCGCCTAGAGCTACAGCAATCACGGCACCTAAATTACCTTTTAAGTGATATCCCAGCGGTATACTTATACATAGATTCACAAAAGTCAGCAGATTTCCCATAGCTTGGTACTGAGACTTTCCTACGGCTAACAGACAAGAACCCATCAGATTGTAGAGGGTGGTGTGCCAGATACCTAAAGCCAAGATAGGCATCATCCAAGATGCCGCCTCATACTCTTTCCGATACAGTGTTAAAATTAACTGATCTCCGAAGCTCACAAAAATTGCTAAACCTACGGCTAATGGTATTAGAATTAACTTGCGGTTCTTAAGTATCTTCGCGCGCAACTCCTCCCGCGGCAACTCTGCCAGCATAGAAATCGAGGGAAAAATGACCCGGCCGCTAATGGCGATGATGACTTGGCGCGGCATATCGCCGAGAGTAAAAGCGATGCCGTAAATGCCCAAGGTTGTTAAAGTAAATATTTTCCCCAGGATGAGTCTATCGGCTTGAGAACACAAGAAATACAAAGCCGTAGACAGAAATATCCATTTCCCATAAGAAAATATTTCTTTAACTGCTTCTTTATCCCAAGCAAAGCGGTTTGACTTGCCGGGAATCAAAAAATGGCTCCATACTAACTCTATTAAAGCTCCACTCAAGCCGCCTGCAACGATCGCCCAGACGCTGCGATCGAACCAGGCCCAGACAATCATTACTGTAGTAGAAAAAATCTGTTGGCCCAACTCAAAAATTACTACTTTCTTCACTGCCATTTTGCGTTCTAGGCTGGATGTGGCAGTGGATTTAAAGCCTCCTATTAAGGAATTTATACCTATTACTGGAATCAACCACTCCAGACGGGTATCTCCATAAAAACTCGCAACAGGCTGGGTAATTATAATCAAACAAATCCAAACGAAAAAGCTGCGAATGACTTGCAGTGTCCAAGCGGTGTTGAGAAATTGAGGATCTTCCCCGCGCTTATTCTGGATGATGCTTGGGCCTAGACCTATGTCTGAAAATAAGTTGATCCCTATGATGAAAACGTAGGTTAGACCTACGAGACCAAATAGTTCGGGTAAAAGCAGACGCGTCAGGATTAAGTTACTGCCAAATCGGATAATTTGACTGCTTGCATAACTGGCGATCGTCCAGGCCGCACCTTTGATAGCTAATTTTTTTTCTGCTGACATATACTCAGAATTTATTTACTAATGACGAGTGTAGTTGCTGAATTTACTTTTGGCAACTACTACAGGATGCTTTTGCAAGTTTGATCGCTGACTGTACAGTATCTTAATTTGTATACGCAGGACGGTTCTGGACTGTCGATCTCGCAATCAAGGTAAAATTTAATCTGATACTTATTCCACATCTAATAATCATAAGGGTTTTTTGGTTCAGGAATTGGTTTGAGGGAGGATGCTTGAATGGTTAATTTGCGCTTGCCTTGCAGTTCTTCTACGATCGTTTCTCCTTCTATTTCTAGCCAACTGTCTGGGGCAAAGGCGGCGCGGCTTTGACCGATCGGTAGTTTTACAGGCAACCCGATCGGATAGGCGTCTGCCGCGCAGCAGGTAATGATAAAACGCCCGAGCCACATATATTGTTCGGCTATGTTGGGGGGGTGAATTACAAATCCTTGAACTTTGACTTTTTGACCTCTGTATGTATCCGGTTCGGGGTTGAAATTTAACAGCCGCACCCATTCGACGAGCGATCGATTTTCTGGTTTGGTAGTATTGCGAAATTCTTGGGGTTGCAGTCTGGTGATGGGCAGGGCTTCGGTGAGGCCCCGTTCTAAAGCTGTCTGGCTGGTAAATGTGCGTGGCGTTATTAGTAAACCTATTAATGCGACGCTCAACATTAAGGTGCTGCCGATACTGGGGGGAAACAAAGTAACGTGTTCAACTTCTGTGATTCTGAGAGAGTTATTTGCTGTTGATGTCCGCGATTGCTTTGTGGTGCGATCGAGTTTTAAGAGTTCCCAAGTTTTTAAACCGCCAATAACTATTAAGCCGATTCCTCCTGCTAGAGTCAAGCCAAAGTAATTGGGGTGAATGAGAATGCTTAATTTGCCCGTGATCCAATATTTGAGGAGCAATATTCCCCAGGCTAAGATAGCTAGGGCATCCAGCCAGGGGCTAATTTTTTTTAAATTCATTTTTTAAGAGTGACTGGGAAGGAAGAGGGTAGAAGGAAAAGAAAAAAAACTATCCGTATATCGGTGACTTCTGTGTCGGGGAGCAAGGTAATTGAAAATAGCCCAGCGAAAATCATCGTATGAGTTGTCTGTTTGAGCTAGTTTATTAACCTAAATGCAAGTTAATAGAAAGGGTCATTAAAAAGGTTAACTGAGCTGCTAATACAATTAAGTAAACTACGGCTCTACCTTTGAAAATTGACAGCATTAAACCGATACCTTTGAGGTCAATCATCGGGCCGAAAACGAGAAAGGCTAACAGCGAACCGCTGGTAAATGTGGAAGCAAAAGACAGGGCAAAAAAGGCATCTACTGTAGAACAAATCGATACGACTGCCGCTAATAGCAGCATGGCTAGAATCGAGGAAACGGGGCCTTGGCCGAGGTTGAGAATTAGTTCGCGGGGGGCGCCAACTTGAATGATGGCTGCGATCGCACTTCCGATTACCAACACTCCTCCTAATTCGCGCAACTCCTGTACCATAGTATCTAAAAGCAGGCGCAGACGCTCTTTAGAAACGGGGTGGAACATTGAGGAAAGTTTCGAGGTTTTTTCTGTTTTGCCTGTTTGTAATGGCTTCCAGTTGTCTTGTAGCAAAGATTCGATCGGCACCACCCCCCCCGGCTGACCGAGCATAAATGTTCCCGACTGCAACAGCAGCGGAGTGTTAGCTTGGACGAGTTCTTTTTCGGAAAACTCTGGTTTTGGCAGAGGAATCGCACGGGCTACAGAGGGTTGCAGCAGAGGCCGCAAGTCTTTTTGGGCGCTGAACACCCAGCCGATAATTGTGGCTATAGACAGAGAAAATACCACCCGAAAAACTACAATTTCTGGCTGATCCCGAAATGCCGTCCAAGTAGCCCAAATTACCACGGGGTTGATGGTGGGGGCCGCCAGCAAAAAGCCGATCGCGGCTGGTGCGGGTACTCCCTGCATCAGTAACCTGCGGGCTACGGGCACGTTACCGCACTCGCACACGGGAAACAAAAAGCCGATCGAACTGCCCATCAAAGCCGCCAGCAGCGGGTTTCGCGGGATGCGCGATACGAGTTTGCGTTCGTCTACAAACCCCAGCAGCAAACCTGAAAATAAAACTCCGAGCAGCAGAAAAGGTATTGCTTCTACTAACAAGCTGAGAAACAGGGTGAAAGCATTATTTAACTGATTTGTCAGGGCGGGTTGCATCGATCACCTACTGGTAGATTGCTATTTAGCTATACGTCTTTGGTAGAACTCCTTGTAGATCATACCAAAGCATAGCACTAAGTTAAGATCCCGTTAATTTTATTTTGTCTTTTTTTTGCGGAAATTTGTAGAGCTTCTAATTTAATCAATGCTGATGCCTTGAATGATTGGGAATGGTTAAACTTGTTTTAATTTGAATGAACTTCTATTCATATCCGCCTCGTACAGCCAATCAATAATTGACCGAAATTATCCAGGATACAAGCCCCCGAATTTATCCCTGGGGTCAATGCTTCAATTCTAAAATCTAAAATCTAAAATCTAAAATCGATTGACTCTGCGAACCGTCGCCGATTTGATAGATATTTCGGGTAAAAATAATTGTTTTCACGACAAACTTCTAGGGGACGCACTGGCAGGTGTGTAGCTGGCTGAGCGTTACGGAGGGTTGCGAGTACCGGATCGGGGATATGGGATAAAATCGCCTCAAATGCCTTAGCACGGGCGAGGGCGGGACGCCCTCGCGATAGCCAGCTAAAATTCCGGGGCGTCACCCCCCGACTTACTGCTTTTAAATTGTCTGCTGACGGGCTGCATCGTGTTGGCGATCGGGCAATTCCGATTTTCTTCTATTATCAATCACTTATATTTCTCAGCCTAATATTTTATTAACAAAAGGTTAAGACAACTACCTAAGATTAATGAATAGTTAAATAGTAGAAACAAGCGTTAATACCGCTCAAGTCAGTATAAAATAAAGTCAGGTATAATTACAAGGGCGCATTTATCTCGGCGATCCTCAATCTTGCCTAATACTTTAAGTGGTAAAATTTTCCTTGGTACAGTCAGTTTTTTGTGTAATTTAAAATGCAGTTTGCCAGGGGGATGTCTGTCCACTCAGCAACTCACCTGCTGACCTTTGGTAGCTGAATGTCTGGCAAATAGAACCCCAAAAAAAGCGTGCTGATAAATTTATGTTGAATACCTCCTGCGTAGAAAGACCAGTCCAACCCCTCTCCGAGGCTGACCTAGGAGAACTTTGTTTAGACTCTACTCTCCAAGAATTGTCGCTTTACGATTTTCAGGTAGAAGCTACGGATTGGGGAATACGAATTTCTCAGATGTTAGAAGCTAATCCGCTGTTACCGGGAGTCATTGTGACCCATCAAGGTGAATTTGCCGGTATGATTTCCCGGCGGAGATTTTTAGAATTTATCAGCCGTCCTTTTGGGCGAGAATTATTTTTAAAGCGACCGGTGAGGGCTTTGTACCGCTTTGCCGAAACTGAGAGTTTAATTTTTCCCAGCAATACTTTAATCGTGGATGCAGCCAGGAAGTCGCTGTTGCGATCGAAAGAACTGCTTTACGAACCGATTGTGGTTCAAGTGTCGCCTCAAACTTATAGTTTGCTAGATGTGCACGAACTGTTAGTAGCTCAATCCAACATTCACGAACTAGCGACAAAATTGCTGAGGCAGCAAACTCAATCTCAACTAATTCAAACCGAAAAACTAGCGAGTTTGGGACAGATGGTAGCTGGAGTTGCCCACGAAATTAGAAATCCCGTCACCTGCATTAGCGGAAATATCGGGTTTTTGTCCAACTACTCGAAAGACATCATGGAGTTGCTGTCGGCTTACGAAGAGATTGTGGGTGACAGCGAAAAAATTGACAAACTCAAAAAACACATAGAATTTGATTTTTTGCAAGAAGATTGGGTGGAAATTCTCAAAAGTATGAAAGTTTCATCGCAGAGGCTGACCGAACTCGTCACCAGCCTGCACACCTTTTCTCACATGGACGAAGCCCACTTGAAGCAAGCTAACATTCACGAATGTATTGACAGTACGCTGCTAATTATGAAAAATCGTCTGAAGTACGGATTTAAAGTAGTTAAAAACTATGGGGATTTGCCTTTGGTAAAATGTTATTCGGGTCAGTTGAGCCAGGTATTTATGAATATCATCAGTAATGCGATCGACGCTTTGGAAGAGGTAAAAGCAGAAAAAGAATTTATGCCTGCGATTACTATTGAAACCGAGGTAATAGAAAGTTGTGACGGAGACTGTGTGAATTCGGAATTAATTCAAAATTATGTTAGGGGCGATAGACCAAATGCCAAACAGCTATTATCCGCCAGCCAAAACGGCGACTTATGCCCAGAATCTGCGGAAAAAAATCAAAATAACGCTTGGATAGCCATCCGAATTGCCGATAACGGGCCGGGAATTCCGCCCGAAATTCAGCGGCGGATTTTTGAGACATTTTTCACCACTAAACCG
This sequence comes from Microcoleus sp. Z1_B2, assembly GCF_036700325.1. NCBI lineage: Bacteria > Bacillati > Cyanobacteriota > Cyanophyceae > Oscillatoriales > Microcoleaceae > Microcoleus > Microcoleus sp. Z1_B2. The sequence continues at coordinate 44,662 of NZ_JAUBOQ010000043.1, read as the reverse complement.
GCGGGGAAAGGTACCGGTTTGGGGTTGGCAATTACCCATCAAATTGTTACGGAAAAGCATAAAGGCAAGTTAAATTTGCATTCTACGCCCGGTACAGGTACTGAATTTGAAATTTTGTTGCCATGGATTTGAATGCCTGGGCGACTTGTCGATATCGATTTACCGCCCAAGCGGGGGCGGGTTTATTAGAGGAGCAATTTTAGGCGGAGATTGTTTGTAAAACCCGCCCCTACCAATCCGTTACGCTCGAAGCTGCACGGGCATTACCAAGAATGTAGCATTGACTCCGCCCAAAGGCTGGAAAATTACGGGGGCTAAAGCACCGTTTAATTGCAGTTGAATTTCTGGGGATTGAGCAGTTTTCAAAATGTCAATTAAGTATTTCACGTTGAAAGCAATATCGATGCTATCTCCCGAAATCTGTGCGGGCATTGACTCTTTGCCACAGCCGACATCTTTAGCATCTACAGACAAAGTAATTTCCTGATTTTCCTCGTCGATGCTGCATTTGAGAATATTGTTTTTTTGGTCTGCAAAAACGGCTATTCTTTCTACGGCTGCTAAGAACGATCGCCTTTCTAAGGTAATTTGTCGCTCAAAAGACGGTGGAATCAACTGCCGGTATGCGGGATATTGCCCTTCCAAGGTGCGGGTTGTCAGCCGCTGGTCTGCCCATTCAAACACTACTTGACCGTGTTCAAAATGCAGGGTGACAGGTTCAGTCCACTGGCGCATCACCAGCATTCTTTCTACTTCCCGCAATGCTTTAGCGGGGACTGTCACCTCAAATTCTTCTTGGGTTTCTTCGCCTTCAGCTTTTTCATTGGCAGTTTGAACTACTGCCAATCTGTGGCCGTCTGTAGCTGCAAATTCCAGGCAATCTTGCAATACCTTTAAATGCACGCCTGCAAGTACCTGTTTTGCCTCGTCGGGGCTAGTAGCAAATAAAGTTCCTTTGAGTCCTTCTATCAAGGCTTCCGGTGGCAATTTAAGGATTGTTCCGGCTTCGATTGCGGGCAATTCTGGGAATTCTTCCGGGCCCATGCCTCTAACTTGGTAGCTGCCAGAACTGCAAGTGAGATATGCTACGGTGTCTCCCGCTTCGTCTTCTAGAGTAATCTCTCCATCTGGGAGTCTCGAAACAATATCGTTGAGTAATTTAGCGGGTATGGTAAAACTGCCACCGCCAGTCACTTCTGCTGCGAAGCTGGTACGAATGCCTAAACTGAGATCGAAAGCTGTCAAGCTAACCCGCTGATTTTCCTCATCCGCGACTAAGAGCACGTTGGCTAGTACCGGATGTGTCGGGCGGGAGGGAACGGCCCGACTTACCAACGAGAGGTTGGCGTTGAGGTCACTTTGGGTGCAAACCAATTTCATTGTAGGAAGGTTAATTAACCGGATTTGAAACAGAAACAAATGGTATCACAGAAAGCCGGCGGGTCGGTTTTTCTGTGTGTAGGGCTTAAGCATGGGGCTAGAAACCGGGTTTCTAGGCAAAATTTTGCCTGTAAAAACGAGAAATCTTCCAAGAAACCGGGTTTCTGAGGTTAGTGCGCGTCGCGAATTATGTGTTTTGGGTGTGCAGGGATCGCTAGTATTTTTTAATTTATGGAATTATTTTTGTATCGATCGCCCTGTGGAAACTGTGGAAAAAAAAGCTAACTGCTTGCTGCGTGTCACTTATAGATAATAAATACCTGTGGAAAACTTGTGGAAAAACTGGTGCGGTCGATCGCCTTTTTTTGTGCAAAAGCTGTTTCGGGCGATCGAGTAAAGTTTTCCACAAACAGAGGGCAACTTTTCCACAGGTTTTTCCACAGGCAATATCGAATCCGGTGGCATCGAAAGTGTGGGTTTGTTTACGCTCACCCCGTCTGCACCGGTGCGTCGCTCAAAGATTGTGGATACTATTTAAGATTTAAGGGTGGCGACGCACCCTACGCCATGAGTGAATGTGTGAAAAGAGGTTCAAGTTTTGCGGCTGACAACGTTAATTCGATCGCTCAACTGACGCAAAGTTTGAGCCAAATTCGGGTCAGTGTTCCGCAACTGAGCAATTTTTTCGCAACTGTAAAGCACAGTCGTGTGATCTTTGCCACCGAACACTTCGCCAACTTTCGGCAAACTCAAACCAGTATGCTGCCGAATTAAATACATCCCTATTTGACGGGCAAGACTAATTTCTCGCCGCCTGGAACTGCCTTTCAAATCTTCAACAGAAACATCAAACTCCTCAGCCACAACTGCAATTACTGCATCTGGCGTTGCCTCTACACTTTCAGTTTGCGGATTCAAAACCGGGGCGATATTTTCCACAGTCATCGGCAAACCAGTAATTGAAAGATATGCTACCGCCCGAATCAAAGCACCTTCCAATTCCCGAACGTTGGAAGTGTAACTAGAAGCAATGTATTCAATGACATCTCGCGGCAGGCGCATATTTTCATACTCAGCTTTTTTCTGCAAAATTGCCATCCGAGTTTCCAAGTCTGGCAATTGAATGTCGGCAATTAATCCCATGGAAAATCGGGAACACAAACGCTCTTGCAGGCGGGGGATTTGCTGCGGCGGACGGTCAGAAGCTAAAACTACTTGGTTCCCGGCTTCGTGCAGAGTATTAAAAGTGTGGAAAAATTCTTCTTGAGTATATTCTTTACCTTCAATAAATTGGATATCATCTATTAATAAAACATCTGCCGCCCGATAATGGTCGCGGAAAGTTTGCATACTGTCTTTGCGAATGGCGGCGATTAAATCGTTAGTAAATTTCTCAGTAGAAACGTAAAAAATCTTGGCGTTGGGGTCAATTTCCAAGCGATAATGACCGATCGCCTGCATCAAATGAGTTTTGCCCAAACCAACGCCACCGCACAAAAATAGGGGATTGAATTCTCGGCCGGGAGACTCAGCTACCGCGAGGGAGGCTGCGTGGGCCATGCGGTTGTTGGAACCGACGACAAAGCGGGAAAATAGGTATTTGGGGTTTAAATTGGCGGGTTTGGGGGGGTGAAGCGAGTGGCTTTCCGGGACATCCGCGATGGGGGAGGGCCAAATTATGGCCGAGTCGCTGCTGCCGTCTGTTTCGTTTCCCCCGGCAATTGTCAAGTAAATGTCTACGGGATAGCCGAGAATTTCTGCGACTGCATCGGCAAGGATTTCTCTGTAATATTTTTGCAACCAATTGCGAGCAAAGGGGTTGGGGGCGCTGACGATCAAACAGTTATTTTCGAGTTGTTCTGCCCTGGCAGTTTTGATCCACGTCTCAAAGCTAGGTCTGCTCAGTTGTACCTGGAGACGTTCAAGTATCTGATTCCACAGACTTTCGAGGGGAATGTCCACTGCTCACCTCTGCCGATCGGCATTCAAGATATTAATTCTACAGTCTAGAGAGTTTAGTCCTCAGATGCTAAAGTTTAAGGGAGTCTGCCGTAGCACGGGCAAGGGCCCGACGCCATCGCCCACAAATTTGGCGGCTCTGCAGTCCTGCGCCAGCTATCGGGGAGCTGCTCAGCAAATATTTAGATTTGGCAGGAAAGCCTTAAAACATGGCAATGAAGAGTTCTACTGGCAAATTTTGGAAGCAACCGGCAATTTACATATTGCTGCTGGTAACGGGAGCCGGGGCCGCCATGTTGGGCGATCGTCTGACGGTTTCTCAATTTCGTGCAAATTCTGGCGATTCGGGACAAAGGGCGCTAGAACCGAAATTGCAACTGCCTCCTAATACAAAGGATCAAGCTAGGAAAGTCTTGCCGCCGGTTCCCTTGTCGGGGGACGCGGCTAATGTGAATTTTATTGTGGCTGCGGTGGCAAAAGTTGGCCCGGCAGTGGTTCGGATCGATGCTTCGCGCCTGGTGAAACCGGGAAATAGAGGGCTGTCGCCGGAAGATTTTTTTGGGATAGAACCGAATTCGGGTGGCCGGGGCGGGATCGAACGGGGCACTGGTTCGGGTTTTGTCATCGGTGCCGACGGCCTGATTCTCACTAACGCTCACGTTGTAGAGGGAGCCGATACGGTAAATGTAACTCTCAGGGACGGCCGCAGCTTTCAGGGGCGGGTGTTGGGGGCGGATAAGGTGACGGATGTGGCTGTGGTGAAGATTGAGGCGAATAATGTACCTGTGGTGACGATCGGCAATTCGGATAAGCTGTTGTCTGGGGAATGGGCGATCGCCATTGGCAATCCTTTGGGTTTGGACAATTCCGTAACTGCGGGGATTATTAGCGCTACGGGGCGATCGAGCACTGATGTGGGCGTACCCGACAAGCGGATCGGTTTTATTCAAACAGACGCTGCAATTAATCCGGGGAATTCTGGCGGCCCGCTGCTGAATGCTTCGGGCGAAGTTATTGGCATGAATACGGCGATTATTCAAGGTGCTCAAGGACTGGGGTTTGCGATTCCCATTCAGGCGGCCCAACAGGTGGCGAAGGAACTGATTACGACGGGGAAAGTCGAACACGCTTATTTAGGCATTGAAATGGCGACGCTGAATCCAGAGGTTAAGCAGCAAATTAACAGCAATGCTACCAGCAGCCTGCGAGTTGCAGTCGATCGGGGTGTGGCTATTGTTAGCGTTGTTCCTAATTCTCCGGCAGCCGCATCCGGTTTGCGGGCTGGAGATGTGATTCAAAAAATTAATAATCAGCCGATTATTCAGTCGGAAGCTGTTCAGGAGTTCGTGCAAAATGCTAAGGTTGGCGGGCTGTTGCAAATGGAAATTAACCGTAACGGGCAAATAGTTAATTTGACTGTTAAAACGGGAAGTTTGCCGGTTCAAAAAGTTGGATAAGAAGGAAAGCACGACACGGATTAGGACACGGATACACGGATTAATTATTGAGTGAGTAAGTTAGATTTTGTTCCTCCATTCAACCGACAAAACGGTAACAACAAATAACCAATAAGGACTAACCAATAACTATGGCAGAAATCTTACAAATCTCACAATTAGGAAATCCCGTATTGCGCCGCCGATCGCAAGTTGTCGAGAATATTAAAGACGATCGCATTCAAGAGTTGATTGACAGCTTAATATTTACAGTACAGCAGGCAAACGGAGTGGGGATTGCCGCCCCTCAAGCGGCTCAGTCCGATCGCCTGTTCATCGTCGCATCTCGCCCCAACCTGCGGTATCCCCAAGCACCCAACATGGAGCCCACAGCGATGATTAATCCCCGGATTGTGGCTGCATCAACAGAGACAGTCAAAGACTGGGAAGGCTGTTTGAGCATTCCGGGGATTCGGGGATTGGTGCCGAGAAGTAGGGCGATCGAGATAGAATACACCAGTAGAGACGGCAAACTCCACCGACAAGAATTGACAGACTTTGTGGCCCGAATTTTTCAACACGAACACGACCATTTAGATGGAATCGTGTTTTTAGACAGGGTGGAAAATACCCACGAACTGATGACTGAGGATGAGTACCAGCAGCAATTTGTCAAGCTGCTCTGACCATACGGGAGCAATTCTCCAATCCAAAATCCCAAATCCAAAATCTAAAATCTAAAATCGATTGACCGAGGACGAGTACCAAAAGCAATTTGTCAAGCTGCTCTGACAGTTGGTATAATTGTTAGCAGTAATATCAGAGATGTTGCAAACAGGAGAGCAAATGTCTATCAACTTAGAAAAAGGCGGGAGAATCAATCTCTCTAAAGAAGCACCGGGGCTAAAAAATGCCGGGATTGGTTTGGGATGGGATACCAATGCTACAGACACCGGCGCAGCGTTTGACTTAGATGCTTCCGTGTTTATGTTGGGGGCTACTGGCAAAATTCCCGGCGAAAAATACTTTGTTTTCTACAACAACAAGGAGTCGCCGGACACTTCTGTAATACATCTGGGAGATAGCAGAACCGGAGAAGGATTTGGCGATGATGAAACCGTTACAGTCGATTTAACCAAAGTCGATCCGGCGGTGCAAGAAATTGTGTTTGTGGTAACTATCCACGAAGCAGAATTGAGAAGGCAAAACTTCGGTCAAGTGCGGAATGCTTTTATCAGGATTTACGACACTACTACTAACACAGAAGTAACGAAGTACGATTTGGACGAGGATTTTTCTAGGGAGACAGCGGTAGAGTTTGGCAGACTTTACAAGAAAGACGGCGAGTGGAGGTTTCAAGCTGTAGGAGAAGGCTACAATTCCGGCTTGCAAAGCTTTGTAGATAAGTATGCCGGATAAAAGGTCGTTAGCGAAGCCCTCGAAGAGGATCGCTCCTAACTAAATAAATCGAGGGGAAATTCGGAAGCAGGAATATTTCCCTCGATTTTAAGCCAGACTCATGAGGTGACAAACCAGATGGGAATTCAATTAAAGAAGGGCGAAAGATTTAATCTTTCTAAAACATCTCCAAGTTTAACAAAAGTTGCGATCGCCCTGGGATGGGAAATAGCAACTGAACTAAATTTTTCAGACTCAAACCAGCAAAGCTGCGATATCGATGCCTCGGTTTTTGCATTAGGTACGGACGGCAAAATCCCCGATGAAAGATACTTTGTATTTTACAATAACTCGCAGTCGCCGGACGGAGCGATCGCCCATTCGGGAGATAATCAAACCGGTCAAACTCAAGGGGATGACGAGACAATTGATGTAGACTTGGAAAAAGTAACGGCTGCTGTTGAGGAAATGGTTTTTGTGGTCACGATTCACGACGCACAAGCTAAACATCAAAATTTTAGCCAAATCAGAAATGCTTTTATCCGATTGTACGATCGCCAAACCGGCAGCGAACTAGCGCGCTATGATTTAACAGAAGCTTTTTCTGAAGAAACAGCAGTCGAGTTTGGACGGTTGTATAAAAAAGAGGCAGCTTGGAGATTTCAGGCCGTAGGACAAGGATATAAAGCAGGGTTGCAGAGTTTTGTTGACAAGTATCATTCAGAGATTCAACAGCCAGAAAAACCTGCACAACGTACAGTAGAACTGCCTAGATTACCAGTTATTGAAGATAGCCACAAAAGTCAGAAAGCTATAGCATTAGACAAAAAGCTTCAGGAGAAAGCGCCGCACATTTTCAATCTCGCTAAGAAAGCAGATATCTCGCTCAAGAAAGCAAATCTAACAAATCACAATGCTCAAGTAGCGCTTTGCCTTGATATTTCTGGTTCCATGTCTTCGCTATACAGTTCAGGAAAAATTCAGCGTTTGGCAGAGAAGATTTTGGCTTTGGGATGTCGGTTTGATGACAACGCAGCGATCGACATATTTCTGTTTGGAGTCAACCCCCACAATCCCGGTGAAATGTCGATCGACAATTTCTCAAACTTCATCGACCATATACTGCAACAGTATCCTTTAGAAGGAGGTACTTACTACGGTAAAGTGATGAAGGAAATTAGAAACTTCTATTTTCCTGACGGTAGGGGTAGCAGGCGCAACGCAGGTATTAAAGCCGATCGACCTGTCTACGTGATGTTTGTGACTGATGGAGCCACTGCGGACGAATCGGAAACCAAGCAGCAGCTACAATGGTCGTCCTATGAGCCGATATTTTGGCAGTTTATGGCGATCGGTAAGTCGCAGAAAGATGTCAAAAGTAAGGGAGTTCGCGGGTGGTTAGCAAGAGCAGTAGCGAGCGATTTTAGCTTTTTAGAGCAGCTTGACCAAATGGGCGATCGCTACCTAGACAACGCCGATTTCTTCAGTTTAGAAGACCCGGAACATATTGCCGATGAGGAATTATACGATTTGTTGACAGCAGAATATCCGAATTGGGTAAAATCAGCACGAATCAAAAATCTCTTACCCTAGAAACAGCTTTTGCCGACAAACAAAATGCTAGCTTAGGGCAATCATTCAACTTCACCATAAACCTTACAAAATCACAAAACTATGGCTATCAACTTAACAAAAGGACAATCAATAGTTCTCAGCAAAAGCGAATACGACTTGTCCAGACTGACAATGGGTTTGGGCTGGGATGTGGCACAAACTAAAAAAGGTCTTTTCGGCCGAAGCAGCGGTGCAAATTTTGACTTAGATTCCTACGCTATGCTGCTGGGAGAAAATGGCAAAATAAAGAACTACAAAGAGGATGTAATTTATTACTCTCATTTGGAATCAAAGGACAAAACAGTTGTTCACTCAGGCGACAATCTCACGGGGGAGGGAGAGGGAGACGACGAACAAATAGTGGTGAAACTGAGTTCTTTGCCAGGAGAATATCACAAAATTATTTTGGGCGTAAATATTTACGATGGAAAAGAGAGAAAACAGCATTTCGGCCTGGTACAAAATGCTTTCGTGAGAGCTGTAGATGCCGCCGGGAAAGAAATAGCTCGCTATCGCTTGTCAAATGACCCATCTTATGAAGGAAAATTAAATATGTTGATGGGAGAAGTCTATCGAGAAGGCGGCGAGTGGAAGTTTAAGGCTTTGGGAAATCCTTTGGCTGAAGATATGAACGGTGTTGTCGGTTCGTTTATGCGGTGATATCAAATCTGTTAAATTCAGGCTTGTAGGGGCGGGTTCACCCAAAATACCTGTCAATAATTGACAATCTATATAAACCCGCCCCCTCCCAGCCCGCCATCAAAATGCACATTTTCCGTAGAATTGTAGGGGCGGGTTAACCAACAATATTAGCCAATAAT
>NZ_JAUBOQ010000043.1:0-35954 GCF_036700325.1 Microcoleus sp. Z1_B2 | reverse complement strand
TGACGATATAAATAAACCCGCCCCCCTCCAACGGTAAATCGCAATGCACATTTTCTGCATAATTGTAGGGGCGGGTTAACCAACAATATTAGCCAATAATTGACGATATAAATAAACCCGCCCCCCTCCAACGGTAAATCGCAATGCACATTTTCTGCATAATTGTAGGGGCGGGTTTCACCAAAATATTAGCCAATAATTGACGATATAAATAAACCCGCCCCCCTCCAACGGTAAATCGCAATGCACATTTTTAGTATTTGATCGAAGTCAAGGTTGATGTAGGTTATTTGTCGGGTGGGGGCGGGTTTATATAGATTGTTTGTGGGAATTAAATGTTATTCGTGAACCCGCCCCTACAAAAAATTACGAATCAATCTTTGACCGGCCGCATTGTCGGGAACATCACCGCATCGCGGATGCTTTGAGTATTAGTTAAAAGCATCACCAATCTGTCTACACCGATACCCATTCCCGCACAATTAGGCATTCCCAAAGATAAAGCTTGAATAAAGTCTTCATCCATTGGATGCGCTTCATCATCGCCCGCATTTTTCTGTGCTAACTGTTCCTCAAACCGCTTTCTTTGCTCTTTCGGATCGTTCAATTCTGAGAAGCCGTTCGAGTATTCTGTACCGTTGATAAATAGCTCGAAACGTTCTACAAATCCGGGCTTGCTGCGATGTCCTTTTGCTAAGGGACTGACTTCAACAGGGTAGTCGATAATGAATGTAGGTTGAATGAGTTTGGGAACAACTAATTTATCAAAAACTGCATACAGCACGTAGCCTAAACTCTGTTGTTCTAACTTAGACAGGTGCAATTCTAACTTGGTTGCAGAGTCGATCGCACTTTCCAAGTCCAAACTGTCAAAATCCAGCCCAAACTCGTCTCTGACAGCTTCTACCATCGTTTTCACTTGCCAGTGTTTGCCCTTGAAACCGGGATATTTTTCGCTGTAGTCGAACTTGCGTTCTAAACTAATCGTTTCCCCCTGATTTTCAATTTCTTTGACATCCCCAAATACCGCCGCCGCTGCGAAACATATCACGTCTTCGACTACTCCTAAAATGTCGAAAACATCAGCATAAGCTTGGTAAACTTCTAAAGAGGTAAACTCAGGATTGTGGGTGCTGTCAATGCCCTCATTCCTAAATGCTTTCCCTAGTTCAAAGACTCGCTCGAAACCGCCGCAAATTGCTCTTTTTAAGAATAATTCTGGAGCGACTCGCAAATACAAATCCACCTCCAAAGCATTGTGGTGAGTGATGAATGGCTTAGCAGCAGCACCGCCGTAAATAGCTTGGAGTGTTGGCGTTTCTATTTCGTAAAAATTGGCTTGCCAGAGATAGGAACGGATGCTTTGAACGATGCGGCTTCGCAGCATAAAACGGTTGAGCGCATCTTGGTTGCTTGCCAAATCCATTTCGCGGTGACGGCGGCAAACTTCGGGGTCGTTAATTCCGTAATAAGAATCGGGAAATTGAATGGTAGCTTTTGATAAAAGCTTTAATTCCCTCACTAAAATAGAAAGTTCTCCCCTGGGGGTGCGGCAGCCGATACCTTCGACGCCGACAAAATCGCCGACATCGAGCAATTTTTTAATTTGTTCAAAGCTCAAACCGACTTCGCCGGTGACGATTGCTTTCTCGATTTTGAGTTGAATTTTGTCTGTGGCGTCTTTTAAATCGATGAAACCAATTTTGCCGCTGTCTCGCTTGGAAGTGATGCGGCCAGCTAATCGCAGGGAAATTTCTTCGGGGTCACTTTGTCCGTTTTCGAGTTCTTTTCCCGGCTGACTAAATATTTCGCGAACTTGCTTGGCTGTGTGCGATCGCGCGTAGGATTCACTGGGATACGGTTCTATGCCTTGCGATCGCAGTTCGTCTACTTTTTGACTGCGGACTTCGGCTTCACTGAGAGTCATTAGTTATTGCCTGATTAAAATTACAAATATCTGACATCTTGCACTATTCTGGCGATCGTGCGATCGAGCGTTGCTCAAATCAACGCCCCACACGAAAATTCCTCTTTGTGGAACAGGCATCTTGCCTGTTCGCGATCGAGCTGCAAAATGTCAGAAACACCAAACTCTATCATAACTGGGTGGCTTTGAGAGCCAATTTGCCAAATAAATAAGTTACACCCTCTCGTACCCCGATCTCACAGATCCGCACTCGCCCCAGAAATATCTCCGATAAAAATTTACAATCGACTGCACAAAGCGACCGAAACATTAAAAAATTAAGTTGTCTGTCGATCGCAACAGGTGAGATGATATGTAGTGCAGCCTCACGGCAGTTCCACAGAAACTGAACAGCAGAAACGCGAGCGATCGAACTCGGCTCATCGCACCTCTGTCAGAATCGACCACACACACTCTCTCTTAACATATAAAAACCAGAATTATGGCTGTTGCAACCCAATCACTCGAAGAACTCTGCATCAACTCTATCCGCTTTTTGGCCATCGATGCGGTAGAAAAAGCAAAATCAGGACACCCGGGACTGCCGATGGGCGCTGCCCCTATGGCCTTCGTGCTGTGGGATCGGTTCATGCGGTTCAACCCCAAAAACCCCAAATGGTTTAACCGCGATCGCTTCGTCCTCTCCGCCGGCCACGGCTGTATGCTACAGTACGCCCTCATGTACTTGACCGGCTACGATAGCGTCACCCTCGACGACATCAAGCAATTTCGTCAGTGGGAATCCAAAACCCCCGGACACCCCGAAAACTTCGTCACCGAAGGCGTAGAAGTTACCACTGGCCCCCTGGGACAAGGAATTGCTAATGCCGTCGGTTTGGCAATGGCAGAAGCTCACCTCGCTGCTAAGTTTAACAAGCCCGACCATAAAATTGTTGACCACTACACCTATGTCATCATGGGTGACGGCTGCCACATGGAAGGCATTTCTGGCGAAGCTTGTTCTTTGGCCGGACACCTCGGACTCGGCAAATTAATTGCTTTGTACGATGACAATCACATTTCTATTGAAGGCGACACAAGCTTGGCCTTTACTGAAGATGTGGGCAAGCGTTTTGAAGCTTACAATTGGCACGTTATTACAGTAGACAATACCGCTCTAGACGAAGATACTAACCTAGAAGCAGTTCACAAAGCTATTGAAGAAGCCAAAAAAGTCACGGACAAACCGTCCATGATTAAAGTCCGCACAGTTATTGGTTACGGTTCTCCTAACAAGCGCAATTCTTACAGTTCTCACGGTGCTGCTTTGGGTACCGATGAAGTGAAAGCAACTCGTGATTTCTTGAAGTGGGAACACGCACCGTTTGAGATTCCTGATGATGCTTTGTCACACTTCCGCAAAGCAGTCGATCGCGGTGCTCAAGCTGAGCAAGAATGGCAGAAAGCTTTTGATGCTTATAAAGCAGCATATCCTGCAGAAGCAGCAGAATATGAGCGCACAGTGGCCGGCAAACTTCCTGAAGGTTGGGATAAAGTTTTGCCGACATACAAGGCAGAAGATAAAGCCGATTCGACTCGGAATCATTCTGGAAAATGTTTGAATGCTTTGGCAGGTGTGTTACCTGAATTGATCGGCGGTTCCGCTGACTTGGCATCTTCTAACATGACTTTGCTTAAGGGTGAAAAAGACTTCCAAAAAGGTCAGTACGAAGGACGTAACCTGCGCTTTGGTGTGCGGGAACACGGCATGGGTGCGATCGCCAACGGTATGCTTTTGCACGGCGGTTTAATTCCTTACTGCGCCACTTTCTTGGTATTTGCTGACTATATGCGGGGAGCAATTCGCCTCTCTGCACTCTCGGAAGCTGGAGTTATTTACGTAATGACTCACGACTCCGTAGCCTTGGGCGAAGACGGCCCAACTCACCAACCCGTGGAAACCATCGCTTCTCTGCGCGTAATTCCCGATTTGTTGGTAATGCGCCCTGCGGATGGTAACGAAACATCCGGCGCTTACAAAGTGGCCGTTGAAAGCCGCACTCGCCCAACTTTAATGGCTTTGTCGCGCCAAAATCTGCCCAACTTGGCCGGAAGTTCGATCGAAGGAACAGCCAAAGGCGCTTACATTTTGTCCGACGACGGCGGCACTCCCGACATCATTTTAATCGGCACCGGCGGCGAAACCTACCTCTGCGTTGATGCCGCTGAAAAATTGCGCGCCGCAGGTAATAAAGTGCGCGTAGTTTCGATGCCTTGCTGGGAATTGTTCGACTTACAAGATGCCGCTTACCGCGAATCTGTACTGCCGAAAGCTGTTACTAAGCGGTTGGCCGTTGAAGCAGGTTCTAGCTTCGGCTGGGGACGTTATTTGGGTTCTGAAGGCGATAGCCTCAGTATTGACAGATTCGGTGCTTCTGCACCGGGCCCGGTTGCTTTAGAAAAGTTTGGCTACACCGTTGATAATGTGGTAGCTAAGGCTCAGGCGCTGTTGGGCTAATAGCAGCAGCATAATTTTTGGTGGGGCGGGCTTCGGGCTCGCCCCATTTTTTATAGCAGAAGGAAGAAGTTCGGCAACGGATTCGCTTCCTTCCGATGTAACGGATGGATGGAAGAAGGCTTTAGTTATTTAGAAGATAAGGAAGAAGGAAGGAAAAGCTAAAATCTAAAATCTAAAATCGGCATCTAGGGTTTCACTTCGTCATACCTCACATCTTGCACCATTGTCAGGAACAGGCTTTTCTGCCTGTTCCACAAGAAAATTCATCTCTTGTGGAACAGGCCGAAAAGCCTGTTCATAAAAGGATTGAGAATGGTGCAACATATGAGTTATACCCAACCTAGAGCTCGCTACAGCTCGCGAATCATTGAGAATTGCTATATTAAGACTTACGGAAGAAAAACCAGTTTCTACCACTATATTCGGTTTGGCAACGAGATTTTTATGAAGAAACCGGGTTTTTAGCCCCCCGTGCCTCCATAACTGTATATTTCAGAGAGTTAAGATAAGTTATAAGTTATTGCCTTAAATTACTCCTTCCCCATTTGCCATTCCGTTTATGATTTGGAATTTTTTAAATCACCTGTTATTCACGGGAAATTATATTCCTCAAGGCTACTGTTACCTTTGGCCGCCAGAGCTAGTCGCACTCCACATAGTGTCAGACTCTATCATTGCCCTGGCTTACTATTCAATACCCCTCTCGCTAATTTATTATTTTATCTTTCAGCGAAAAGACTTGCCCTTTCGCAATATCTTTTGGCTGTTTGCAGCCTTTATTATCTCCGGCGGCACTACTCATGTGATGGAAGTTTGGACGCTTTGGCATCCTGTTTATTGGGTTTCTGGGATTCTAAAAATTATTACCGCCGCGATTTCTGGTTACACCGCTTTTGCATTAATTCCTTTCGTTCCCCAAGCCTTAACTCTCCTGAGTCCAACTCAATTAGGGATGATCGATTCAATACTGCAAAAAGAAATAATTGAACGCCGAGAAACGGAAGCTCGCTATCAAACTTTAACTGAAGCTTCGCCGGTGGGAATATTTTATGCAGATGCTGGAGGAGACTGCTTGTATGTCAACGAACGCTGGTGTCAAATTTCGGGAATAACTTGTGATGAAGCTTTGGGCAAAGGGTGGTTGCAAGGCATTCATCCAGACGATCGCGATCGGGTTTGTTCTGAATGGTATAGCGCCGCGCAGGAGAAATTGCCGTTTAAATCTGAGTACCGCTTTCAAGGCATTAATCACCCTCAAATCAGTTGGGTATTCGGTCAATCTGTCGGTCAAATCGGAGAAAATGGGGAGGTTAAAAGTTATGTGTGTACTATTACTGATATTACAGAACGCAAGCAGATAGAAGAGGAAAATCGACGGCTCAATGAAACTCTGGAGCATCGAGTTTCTGAGCGCACTGCTCAAATCGAAATTTCTAACCACCAATTGCAAAAAGAAATAGCTTACCGCGAAAAAATTGCTCTCACTTTGTTGGAATTGACGCAACTGCAAAATGCTATTCTTAATAGCGCTAACTACACAATTATTTCTACCGATTCCGACGGTACAATTAAAACATTTAATCGGGCGGCAGAGCAACTTTTAGGTTATTCGCTAGAAGAAGTAGTGGGGAAAGTCACCATAGCAATAATTCACGAGCCTCTGGAGGTCGCTCAAAGAGCTGAAGTTCTTTCTCAAGAATTGGGAGTTAAAATAGAGCCGGGAATTCAAGTATTATTTACCTTGCCGTGCCGGGAAATCGCGGACGAAAATGAGTGGACTTATATTCGCAAAGATGGTTCGCGGTTTCCGGTACTGCTGTCGGTGACGGCCTTATTTGATAGTAGCGGAAATATTAACGGTTTTTTGGGTATTGGTCAGGATATTAGCGATCGCAAACAAGCAGAAAAAGAGCTGCGTGACCTCACAAATGCCATGCAAAATACCGTGGAAGGCATTTCGCTGCTTGATATTGAGGGACGCTACGTGAAGGTTAACCGAGCTTACGCTCATAAATGCGGTTACGAACCGGAACAAATGCTTGGCATGGAATGGCAGCTTACCGTACATCCGGGCGATGTTGAGATGATGCTCTCAGCTTATCAGGAAATGTTAATTTCTGGGAAAGTAGAAGTTGAAGCTAGAGGAGTCCGAAAAAATCGCTCGTTTTTTTATAAGCAATTAACGATGGTAAAATCTTGCGACGCACAAGGGATATTTAACGGCCACCACTGTTTTATGAAAGATATCACTGAGCGCAAACTAACTGAAACAGCTTTGCAGGAAAGCGAATTTAAGTACAGGCAAATAGTTGAATTAGCAGAAGAAGGTATTTGGGTAATTGACAGAAATGGTCTCACGAATTACGTAAACCACGCAATGGCGCGTATGCTAGGTTATAGTGAATTAGAAATGTTCGGTCGCCCACTTTTTGAGTTCATGGACAAATCGGAAAAAGAAAAAGCTCTCGATCATATCGAGCGACGGAAGCAAGGTATTGGCGATCAACACGAATTTAAATTCAAAAGCAAGGACGGCAAAGATATTTGGACTCATATGTCTACCAGTCCAGTCATGGACTCCCAGGATAATCTGCTGTCTTGTTGCGCCTTGGTTTACAACATTACAAGCCGCAAAGAAGCAGAGCAGCAAATGCTGCAACTGACAGAAGATTTGAAGCGTTCCAACGAGGAATTAGAACAATTTGCTTATGTGGCTTCCCACGATTTGCAAGAACCGCTCCGAGCCGTTACCAGTTACACTCAATTGCTTGCCCAGCGCTATCAAGGAAATTTGGACGATCGCGCAGATAAGTATATTCATTATATTGTCGATGGCGCCACCAGAATGCAGCAGTTAATTAACGATTTGTTGGCGTATTCGCGCCTGGGAACGAGGGGTCAGGAGTTTGAGCAGGCGGACTGCAACGCTGTGGTTAAGCAAACTATGTGCAATTTGCAAATTGCGATCGCCGAAACAAAAGCTGTAATCACCTGCGACGCGATGCCAACCGTGATGGCGGATGAATTTCAACTGGTGCAATTATTCCAAAATTTGGTCGCCAACAGCATCAAATTTTGTCGCCAAGATATCCCGTTGATTCATATCGCTGCCTGCAGGCAAGAGAGTGAATGGGTGTTCAGTGTCCGCGATAACGGCATTGGCATCGATCCGCAGTATGCCGATCGCATTTTCATCATTTTTCAACGCCTGCACGGACGCCGCCAATATTCCGGTACTGGTATAGGTTTGGCGATGTGCAAGCGCATTGTTGAACGCCACGGCGGTCGCATCTGGGTGGAATCCCAAGAGGGAAAAGGAGCGACTTTTTACTTCACTATTCCTATAATTAGTACCTGAAGCCTCAAAATTCAATTTTGTTTTTATACTTTAAAGGATACGCCAGTTATGAGCGATCGAAGCACTGTTAGACCTATAGAAATTCTGCTGATTGAGGATTCTCCCAGCGATGCGGATTTGGCAAGAGAAGTCCTCAGTCAGGGTAAAATATTGAATAACTTGCATTTTGTGGAGGATGGAGTCGAAGCAATCAAGTTTTTGCGCCAAAAAGAGCCCTATCTCAGGGTACCTCGTCCTGATTTGATTTTGCTCGATTTGCATCTGCCGAAAAAAAGCGGTATTGAAGTGCTAGAAGAAATTAAAACTGACCCCAACTTAAAATTAATTCCTGTAGTAATTCTCAGCACTTCAGCAGCGCCGGAAGATATTTTTAAGTCATACTCCCTCCACGCCAACTGTTACATAACAAAACCGGTAGACTTCATAGAATTTACTAAAGTAGTCAGGTTAATTGAGGAATTCTGGCTGGCCGTCGTCAAACTTCCTCTAAATTAAACGAACAGATGCTTCGCTTATGAGCGCTCTAATTTTTTTTAACCTATGGAAATTATGCTGGTGGATGATTTGCTCAGCGAGGCTGAATGGGGTTTATAAAAGCTGGCTACCAGCCAATTTTTAACAATTTGCCTAAGAGTAGGAAATATGGTATTAGCAATAAAATTTTTGAATAAAGAAGGCTTTTCTGTTCGGGTTTGCGTCCCGATTTAATTCTGCTGGACTTAATTTTGTATAAAAAAACGGTTGGTAAATATTGATATAAATTAATTCAGCACTCAAGTTAAAAATGATTCCGGTGGTAATTATGACAAAATCCATAGCCGATGAAGAGATTCTCAAGTCTTATGCCCTGTCAGCCCGGTGCTACATCACTAAGCCTATCGATTTTAGTCAAGTCGCTAAGCTGGTGAGATGGATTGAGGATTGGTGGCTGGTGGTGGTGACAGTTCCCAAATAATAATTTTCAAGTTGAAAATGGCAAGGGAAAGCAAAAAAGTTTAACCTAAGATTGGTAGAGTAAAAATTTTACAGTCAAAAACGTCTAAGCTATGTGGATTAAGATTCTGTTAGTAGAAGACAATCCTGCTGATGCTGATTTACTTGCAGAACTGTTAGAAGTATCTGTGGGCGTCGAGTGGGAACTGGTGTCTGTTGAGTTCCTGCATGAGGCGATCGCACAATTGTGTAAACAACCCTTTGATGTCGTTTTGCTCGACCTTTCTTTGCCCGACAGCCGCGGTTTGGAAACCCTAACTCGCCTGCGAGAAGTTGCTCCTGATGTGCCAATGGTGGTAATGACAGGCTTGGACGATGAGGCGATCGCCCTAGAAGCAGTTCGCTTGGGAGCTCAAGACTATATTGTTAAAGGTCAAATTACTACTCAATTATTAGTGCGGACGATCCGCTACGCGATCGAACGATCTCAAACATTTCAAATGCTGCGGGAAAGCGAGCGCCGCTTTCGGGCGATTTTTGACTCGTCGTTTCAGCTAACCAAGCTGCTGACTCCGCAAGGAATTGTGCTGGAAGTCAACGAGACAGCCCTCGATTTTGCCGGATTGCGATCGGAAGGTATTGTGGGCCGCCCAATTTGGGAAATGGCGATTTGGGCCCAGTCGCCACAGGTTTCCGAACAATTGCAATTCGCGATCGGCAAAGCAAGTCGGGGCGAGTTTTTCCGCAGCGAAATCGACTTATTAGGCAAAAGCGGCCAAATTATGACAGTTGATTTCTCACTGAAACCTGTTAAAAATGAAACAGGACAAGTTTTGCTGCTGATTGCCGAAGCCCGTGACATTAGCGATCGCAAACGAGCAGAAGCGGAAATTCTCAAAGCCCTCGCACGAGAAAAGGAACTTTCACAACTGCGAGCTAAATTTGTCACAATGGTTTCCCACGAGTTCCGCACACCTTTGACAACCATCCAATTTTCCGCTGGATTGCTGCAAGATTACAGTTCTCAGTGGCCCCAAGATAAAAAATCTACTCATTTTGTGCGGATTCAATTAGCAATTAAACGCATGACAGAGTTATTAGAAGATATCCTCGTAATTGGCAAAATCGAAGCCAATACCTTGCAGTTTCAACCGGTTTCCTTAAACCTCGAAAAATTTTGCCGTCAACTGGTAGAAGAGCAGCAGCTCAACGACAGCAACCAACACCCGATCGCCTTTCAATATGAAGGCGGCAACTGCGATGCTCAAATGGATGAAAAACTGCTGCAGCAAATCTTGGGAAATGTCCTCTCAAATGCCATCAAATATTCCCCCGTCGGCAGTACAGTTTCCTTGCACCTCAACTGTCAAAACAACGAAGCTGTGTTCCAAGTTCAAGACCGGGGCATCGGCATTCCCCAAGCCGATCGAGAGCGGATATTAGAAACTTTTTACCGAGCTCCAAATGTCGGCACTATTTCGGGAACAGGTCTCGGTTTAGCAATTGTGAAGAGGGCTGTGGAACTTCACGGCGGCCAACTCGCGATCGAGAGTCAAGAAGGAAAAGGCACAACTTTCACTATTACCTTGCCTTTAATTTACACCCCCAGTCAATAACAACTGAATTATTAACTATACATATCCGCAATTTAACGATTAATTAAGCCCCTAACAAACAAACTTATCAAGTATCTGAACCCAGAATTTTTACGAAAAACTACTAACTACAAGGAGCTAGCACCGTGGCTAAGATTTTGGTAATAGAAGACGAAGAAGCGATTAGAGAGAATATTTTAGAGTTGCTGGAAGCCGAGAATTTTGAAGGAATAGGAGCGAGTAATGGCCAAGTCGGCATCAAATTGGCGATCGAAAAAATCCCCGACTTAATTTTGTGCGACATGATGATGCCGGAAGTAGACGGTCACGGCGTCATCAAAGCTTTGCGCTCCGAACCATTGACTGCCACAATTCCGTTTATTTTCCTCACAGCCAAAGCCGATAAAGTTGACATTCGCACGGGCATGGAACTGGGAGCTGACGATTACATTACTAAGCCCTGTACGCCCCAAGAACTGCTAAAAGCCATTGCTATTAGACTTGAAAAACAAA
This sequence comes from Microcoleus sp. Z1_B2, assembly GCF_036700325.1. Taxonomy (NCBI): domain Bacteria; kingdom Bacillati; phylum Cyanobacteriota; class Cyanophyceae; order Oscillatoriales; family Microcoleaceae; genus Microcoleus; species Microcoleus sp. Z1_B2. The sequence continues at coordinate 25,131 of NZ_JAUBOQ010000043.1, read as the reverse complement.
AAACAATTAGCCGACAATCTCAAAAGACGCTAGACGAATTACGCACTAATATTAGTATGTCGCTGCCCCACGAATTGCGGACTCCTTTGAATGCAATTCTGGGCTTTTCTGAGCTAATTCTGTCAGAATATCAGGTCTTAGAGGAATCAGATATCTTAGAGATGATCGGTCAAATTCAAACTTCCGGTCATCGCTTGTATCGGCTGATTCAGAACTTTTTGCTGTATGCAGAACTGGAGATAGCAGCCACCAATCCCGAACTGCTAAAGGAGATGCGAAACAGCGAATTTAGCTGTGTAAAATCTTTGCTGAGTCAAAAAGCGCGGCAGCAAGCAAAACACGCGAATAGAACAGACGATTTACAATTGAACTTGCAAGATTCATCGGTAGCCATTGATTCTGTGAGGCTCGCAAAAATAGTTGAAGAATTATTGGACAATGCCTTCAAATTTTCTTTAGAAGGAACGCCTGTTTTATTAAGCACTTTCGTCGAAAATCAGACTTTTATTCTGTCTGTTAAAGACCAAGGCCGCGGTATGACTACCGATCAGATTGCACAGCTAGAAGCTTACAGGCAGTTCGATCGCAAACTTTACCAACAAGCAGGTTTGGGATTGGGCTTGGCTATCGTTCAACGCCTTGTAGAATTGCACGGCGGAGAATTTAAAATAGAAAGTTTGCCGCAGCAAGAAACCATAGTTTGCGTTTCCCTGCCTGTCTAAACCATTTTAGATTTTAGATTTTAGATTTTAGAATTGGGGATGATTTACTAGATCAGGGTTGGGATATTCCCTACAGTTGCATTATTTTGGGAAAATCCTATCAACAATATAGCAACCGTGGCCGATGATTGGGAAGTTTTTAATCGCACTTTCCCCATGCGATCGATTGCTTCTTCCTTCTGCTATTATGCAGGAGCGATCGCGCCTTTCAGACACCGCTGCATATAAATTTGAGCTACCTTATCATTAGGGTTGATTTCTAAGCAGGCCGAAAACAATCTTATAGCTTCGCCACACCTATCACTATTGTAGAGTACCAAAGCTTGCTCAAAGATTGTCTTTGTCTCTAACTTTTTCTGTCGTAACTCTGGCGGATCGGCCGCAAATACTTCATAAAGTGTTACCATTCGGGATTTGCCTTTAACTGTTACGCGATCGATCAACCTCAAATCATAAATATTGTTTAACTGTATAAAAGTATTGTGAGTAATTAACATCGAAACTTCATACTCTTTCGTTAAAGTTTCCACGCGGGAGGCTAAGTTTACCGCATCGCTAATCACCGTGCTGTCCATCCGACTTTGGCCGCCCACCGTGCCTAACATCAAAGAACCTGTATTGATGCCAATGCCAATTTGCAGCGGCGGGCCATCGACCTGATTACGACTAATATTATATTCGTTAAGCTCTTCTAGCATTGCAATTCCAGCTTTCACAGCATCGTCCGCACTGCCATCAAACAGCGCCATAATCGCATCGCCAATGTATTTGTCAATAAAACCAAAATTGTCAGTAATTGCCGGTTCCATCCGGGACAAATAACCATTAATAAATTTAAAATTTTCTTCGGGATTCATCCTTTCCGAAAGAGAAGTGAAATCGCGGATATCTGAAAACAGCACCGACATTTCTTTCTGTACCTGATCGCCTAATTTGACTTCCAGAATACTTTCATATCCCAGAAAGTGGAGAAATTGGTGCGGCACAAACCGCCCGTAAGCATCTGTTAATTTTTCTTCCGCTGCTAAAGCTTTTTGCAACTCGTCTGTGAATTGGCGGCGCTCGGTTTCTACCTCTAGACGTTCCGTGATGTCTTGAAAAGCCGCGATGGCGTAAACTATGTTTTTCCGTTCGTCGTAGATTGGAGTCGCCCAAACCTCGATCGGCACAATCCGATCCGATCCATGAACTTCTAGATCGTCCATACGCACAAATTCTCCCCGCAACGCCCGAACAATCGGTTGGCTATCCCTGGGATACAATTGATTAGTTCCAGCGTCGTAAAAATGATAAGCTTCAGGAAATTGCTCAGTACCCCCATCAAAAATTAAACCTTGGGCTAGTATCCTTTCGCCCCAAGAATTCATGTAAAAAGGTTTACCCTTACCATCCACAACAAATATTCCTACTGGCATCGCTTCCAGGAATTGAGTCAATCGGCTTTCGTTTTCTGACAGTGCCTCATTTAACTTTTCTTCGGCTGCCAAAGCTTTTTCTAAATCATTAGTAAACCTAATTCGTTCCACTTCTACCTGTCTTTGCAAACTAATATCCTTAGCAAAACCCTGATAGTAAAGCACTTCACCGTTAGCATCATAAACTGTGCGCGCATACTCAGAAATCCAGATAATGCTGCCATCTCGACAGTAAACCTGAGACTCAAACTCACACAGAGTACCGTGCTGTTTCATCAGCCCCAAAAACTCTTGACGGCGGTTCGGTTCCACGTACAATTGCTGCTGAATATCATTAATACTTTCTATCAATTCTGACGCAGAATCGTAGCCGTAAATTTCCGCCAGAGCAGGATTCGCACTGATAAAATGTCCGTCCGGCGTCGTCTGAAAAATACCTTCTAGAGCATTTTCAAATATCCCGCGATACTTCTCTTCAGCTTGAATTAGCGCCGCTTCAGCTTCCTTGCGTTCACTTATGTCACTAAAAGCAATAATCGCATAGGAAATGTCTCCTGTAGAATCATAAATTGGAGTTGCCCAACTCTCTACAGGAATAATTTTATTAGCTGTACGAATTTCTACACCCTCAGTCCGCACATTTTCGCCCCTAAGCGCCCGCATAATTGGCAATTCTTCCACAGGGCATCTCTGATTAGTCCCGGTTTTATAGAATTGATAAATAGCTGCTTTTTGCTCTGAATTAATATGTGGCACAGTGCCTTTGCCAAATACATCCCGCGCTTTCTGGTTAGCGTAGAAAGATTGCCCGTTTGCATCAAGTACACACACGCCCAATGGCATAGCTTCTAAATATTGCGTCAAGCGACTTTCGTTTTCATGGAGTTTGGCAATCAGCATCGCCTGCTTGCGGTTTAATTTTACCAACTCCTGATTCATTTCCTGCAGTTCTCTTTGTTTTTCCGCTAATTGTTTATCTTGAAAATATCTATATATTGCCTCAGTGACCGTTAATTTTAAGTCATCACATTGCCAAGGTTTAGGTATATATCGGTACAATTTAGCATAGTTAATAGCATTGGCTACCGCATCCAAATCGGCCTGGCCCGTCAGCATGATTTTGAGACAGTTCGGCGAGATAGCATGAACGCTCCTTAATAGTTCGTCTCCTTTCATGCTAGGCATGATATGATCCGAAATAACCAAAGGAACTTCATACTGTTCTGCTAAAAGTTCTGACAGCAACTCTAAAGCTTCTTCGCCACTTTGGGCCGTTTCAATTAAATATTTATCTTCAAAGGCTTTTAGGAGGTCTATTTCCAGACTATCGAGTATAGTCTGCTCATCATCCACACAAATAATGACTGGTTTTTTCATAAATTTGCTAGACCAGACTTAATCGCTTCAATTAATTCTTGATTCTGCCAAGGTTTTTCTATGAAAGCATGAAGATTAGCTTGATTTTTTGTGCGTTCGATTGCTTCTTTGTCGGCTTGTCCTGTCAGCATCACTGTCACAATTTGCGGATATTTTTGGTGGATTTTAATCAGCAACTCATCTCCTTTCATTCCGGGCATCAACCAATCAGAGACAATTACTAAAATATTAACCTCAGCTTCACAGAGCTCTTCAATAATTTCCAGGGCCTCGGCAGCACTTTCAGCAAATTCGCAAAGATATTTACCGTTAAATGCCTGTTGCAGTTCAATTTCCAGACTTTCCAACACTCCTACTTCATCGTCCACACACAAAATTGCTGATTTAGACATCGCTAGTTTCCTTCTTTAGTGGGGTAGGGTGAACCCCCATGGGCAGTACACCGTTTTCCAAATTCTACATTCTGCGCGGGTAGACTGCAAATTTTCGCCCCCGACTTCAGCATCCGGCGCTTTAGCTACTCAGTTAAATTAATCGGCAAACACACGGTAAATACTGTTTTACCGGGCCTCGACTCCACATCAATTTTACCTTGATGTTTTTCAATTATTTTTTTGACAATATCCAGTCCCAATCCGCTGCCTTCTCCCGCAGGTTTGGTGGTAAAAAAAGGCTCAAAAATTTTCGGAATAATCTCTGGTTGAATCCCCTTACCGCTGTCAATAATTTTTACCAAGAGGCTGGTATCTTGTTGTAGCGCGTCAATTGTTAAAGTCCCTTGATTGTCCATCGCTTGTAAGGAATTGTGAATTAAATTTGTCCAAACTTGATTGAGTTCATCAGGATAACATAGTACCACAGGCAATTTATCTTGATAGTTTCTGAACACTTCCACACCCTGCTTGATTTGGTTTTGGTAAAGAGTTAATACAGTTTCAATTCCATCCGTAATATTCACTTGTATTTTTTCCCCATTTACATCGTAACGCGCATAATTTTTCAGGGCAAAGACAACTTTGGCAGCGCGTTCAGTAGCGGTAGCGATGGTTCGGGCGCTTCTGTGAATGCTAGCAAAGTCGTAGGCTGTTTTTATAATATTTTCGCTGTCAGGATCTTTGAGCAACGACAAGAATTCTTGCAAATTTCCTTGCAATCCGATATTGACTAAAATGCTAGCAAGGCTGTCAGCATTGTCAAGACCTTCCGACTCTAGTTGCTGCTTCACTCCTTTTTTCAATACCCGTTTTTCTCGAGTAGATAAAGAGTAATTTTGTTGACTAGAAATGTACATCAAACGCAAGAAATCTTGCTGGCGTTCAGCAGACAGTTCTTTAAAAAAAACTGGCAAGCTTTCGAGATTGTTATCCAAAAAGCTGGTAATATTTCCAATAGACGACCGAATCGCTCCCAACGGCGTATTGATTTCGTGAGCAATGCCCGCAATCAGTTGCCCTAATGCAGCCATTTTTTCCGATTGCACTAATTGATTCTGAGTAGCTTGCAGTTGGTCTAAAGTAACTGTAAGTTCATTGTTTTTCTGTTGGAGTTTTTTTCGCAACTGGCACATTGCTAAATGGGTTTCTACCCTCACTAGAACCTCTTCCACCTGAAAGGGCTTAGTAATATAATCTACCCCGCCCACAGCAAAGGCTTTGACCTTGTCAAGTACGTCATTAATCGCGCTAATAAAAATTACCGGGATTTCGCAAGTTCGTTCATCAGCTTTGATCTTTTCGCAAACTTCATACCCATTCATTTCGGGCATCATAATATCCAGCAAAATCAAATCTGGAGGCATACCTTTGGCTGCCGAAAGCGCTAACTCACCGCTAGGTACCGGGCGAACTTTATAGCCCTTGCTGTTCAAAATTCCGGCTAGCAGCCGCAAATTAGCTGGGGTATCGTCAACTACTAAAATATTACCGCGATCGGTGCTAGGAATGTCGTTATTCATGTGATCTTGCTTGAGATATTAATTTTAAAAGTTTGTCGTACTCAAAATTTTCTATACAATTTGCGATCGCGCCTGCCGTTACTGCATCCTTTAAGCGAATTTGCTCTATCAAAGTATCAATTAAATCCATATCTGCATTCTGTATTGCTAGCTTTAAATCAGCTACCAGTGAATCAGGCAATTTTACGAAATCAGTCGCACTCATAGCGCGATCGCCCTCTTTGATTGCCGATAAATCACTTTGAGCCGGATCTTCATAAATATAGCGCACTCCGATATGTTTGTGCATAGCATCAAAAATATCGGGTTCCCGGAAAGGCTTCCTCATAAAAGCATCGCAACCCGCCGATAAAATAACTGCCCGTTCTTCCTCCAAAACGCTGGCTGTCAGCGCAATAATCGCAGTAGCTTGACCTTTAATAGTACCTTTAATGTATTGCGTAGCTTCGTAGCCGTCCATCACAGGCATTCTCATGTCCATCCAAATGAGATGCGGTTCCCAACTATCCCAAATCTCAATAGCTTCTTGACCGTTATTCGCTTCTTTTAGTTCAAAACCCAGAGGAGAGAGGATTTTAATTAACAATTGGCGATTGAGCGGTTTATCGTCTACTATCAAAATTCGATAGGTGTGTTGGTTGGGAACCAGGCCTATAACATTCCTGATCGGCTTTGGGCGTTCAATATCAGCCGCATCGACAGCAATAACTTGAATATCGAACTGAAAATTCGTTCCCTTACCAACAGCAGAACTGACGCTCATTTCACCGCCCATTAATTCCACAAATTTGCGACTGATGGGCAATCCCAAGCCAGTACCTTCTTGCGAATCTTTGCCTGTCTTGGTTTGCACGAAAGGTTCAAAAATATCGTCTAATTCATTGGTAGCAATACCGGGACCAGTATCCTCGACTTCAAAATGAAGGAAGAAGGAAGAGGTAGAAGCTGCATCGTCATTTGGGGTTGCAATGATTTGGTTGTTCGACTGACTGATTTGAGATATTTTAAGACCATTTATGGCGAAAAAATTTGTAGGTTTTGATACTGCAAAATCAGAAAAAATTCCCCCTTGTGCCTGCTGATTTCGGCCTAATGACTGCTTGCCAACTCTTACCGCTACACAGCCTGCCTCGGTAAACTTAAGAGAATTATTGAGCAGATTAATTAAGATTTGCCGCAACTTTAACTCGTCAGTTTTTATATATTGTGGCACATCGGGACTGCAGTCAAAAATCAACTGCAAGTGCTTGTCATCTGCTTTGAGTTGAAACATATCTTCCACGTCGTTTAGCAGGCGATAGAGGTCGAATTTTTGGGGATTGAGGGTGGTGCGCCCCGATTCAATTTTAGATAAATCCAGCACGTTATTAATCAGGGTAAGGAGGTGTTCTCCGCTGCTGCTAATTATGCTAATATTTTCTTGATGCTCTGGGGAGAGAGTTTGGCTGCGAGTCATCAGTTGGGAAAAACCGAGAATTGCATTGAGAGGCGATCGCAATTCGTGACTCATATTAGCAAGAAAGGTACTTTTAGCTTGATTCGCTACTTCCGCTTTGTCTTTAGCTATAGCCAATTCTGCCGTCCGCTCTTGCACTCGCTGTTCTAAAGTTTCAAAAGATTGTTGCAATTGTTGAGCCATGCTGTTAAATGACTTAGCTAATTCCCCCAATTCGTCGGAGCGTTCGCTTTCTACTGTTTTATCCCATTCACCTTTAGCAATATTTTGGGCTGCTGTATTTAAGCGCCAAATAGGATTTGTCACCCAGCGAGAAGTCAGAATGCCGATAACTAAAGCTACTCCTAAAGCTGCTAAACATAGCCAAATAGTAGTCTGGGTATTAGCATCTATTTCTTTGGTAAAATCTGATTCGGGAACAACTACCACAATCAGCCAGTCTAAACCTTTGCCATCTTGGAACGGTAGAACTTTTACAAATTGTCGCTTGTTCTCTATTTCAAAATTAAAGAGATAGGAAGTTTTTATTTGCTTTAATTCCTGAAAACGAACTGCTACATATTTAGCTGTAGCTTGAGTCGAGTGGTCAACACTCTCTTCTGCTTTGAACAGTTCTTTCTTATTATTATTGATGCGAAATGGTTGTTCGGCAGTTGAAGTTGCCAGTAAAGTACCATTCTTTTCCATAATAAATGCTTGCCCGGATTTGCCAATTTTGAGACTGTTTAAAAAACTCCCAATATGGTCTAGACGCAAGGCGCTAATTAATACTCCTTGTAGCTGATTGTTCTCGTATACAGGTTGGAGCGCACTGAGTATTAAGGTTGGTTCTAGAAACGAAATATAAACGGAACTCCAAGTTGGTTGTTCGAGATGAGCCGCATTTTTGTACGAAGGATGTTCGCGGATGTCAAAGTTTTTGACAACTGTTGCTAGGGTAGTGCGATCGCCTGTATCATTAGTATGGTAAGAATAAAAATCAAAACCAGTAGATTTGCCTGATAAATTAATCATTAGAGAGCCATTTGACAGTTTCTCTCCGGTTCGATAGTCTCCATTCTTGTTGCCAATGGAGGTAAAATTGATATATGGATATAATTGTACTTGGCGCCAAAGATATTTCTCCCAAGCGGATAAGTTGTCCATATTTAACAACCCGAGTTTGACAGCATCCAGCTTGGTTTGATTGATTTGATGGGGAGTTGTTAGGTAAACTTGCAGGTTTTGCTCGACCCGCAAACTCACCTCGCTCATTAACTGACTGGCAAGGTTATTAACTGCTTTTTGTCCGTTTCTAAAAGACAGATATCCTACGAGTCCCACGGCTCCCACGATTTGCAATACAAATGGAACTATGAGAACAGTTCGCAGCGATAATTTGTCTAAAATTTTAGAAACCATAAGATTGAGGGGTTTGGTGAACTTAGTCTAGAACCGTATTTGCACAACCTGTCTTAACTGCAGCACCATTTATTTACTGCCGATTAGCTAGGGGAATTGATGCGGGCTATTTTAGCTGTGGTAGATGCTCGACCCCGATCGCTTGTGAACCTAATGTTTGGTCGATTAAAGTCTATTATTTTACCCATTGTCGTATTATTGTTACCATTTAGGTAAAAGTTGCCGTCTCTGGCTGCGAGAATGGCCTGATACCCGATCGCGCGGGCGAGTTTAACCCGCATGGGTCAAGCGGTTTGGAGGCCGGCCAGGAAATTTGCGATCGGCACTCGCCATTTTCCGCAAGACGTGTTATACTTCAGAAAGTCGAGGGCACGTAGCTCAGTGGATAGAGCATCAGGTTCCGGTCCTGAGGGTCGGGGGTTCAAATCCCTCCGTGCTCACTTTGTATGTCGTTTGCGGAGTAAGGGTTTCAGGTTAATTGTATTACCGATAGTCCTATTTTCCGCTCAAATTTCGCTCCCATCTGTTCCAAGTATCTCCAAAACCACCTCCATATCTGCCAAGTTTGCGCCGGACTTTTTGCGCCGCGCTTTCAACTGGTTGAGCAAGTCGGCTGGCTCTGGAAAATCTGCGACGGTCGGAGCGGAGTTTTCCAATAGCTCCGTGCTCATGTAGATTTATAGAATGACTGATTTTGATAGACCGGGGACAAATTTTTGTCCTCGGCCTCAATTATTGTGATTTAAGCGTCAGTGTCAAAAATTGAATCGCCACTGTACTCGCAGGTCGCGGACTGATTGCGCCCCTGTTGCTTGGCACGGTAGAGTGAACGATCGGCAAGCGCAATCAAGTCAGCCGATGATAGTTCCGAAATCGGAATTAAGTTGGCGATACCCATACTAATAGTAACTACATCGCTCACATCAGAGGTTTTGTGAGGAATATGTAAAGCTTGAATAGCAGCGTGAATCCGTTGGGCCACCGAACTCGCTCCTTCAATATCTGTATTAGGCAAAATGATGGCAAATTCTTCTCCGCCGTAACGCGCCACTAAATCCGCCGGACGGTACACCACCTCTTGCACCGTCTGAGCAAGTTTGAACAGACAACTATCCCCCATTTGATGACCGTAGGAATCATTATAACGTTTGAAATAATCCACATCAAATAACAAAAGAGAAATAGGTTTTTTTTCCCGGTATAGCCGCTGCCATTCATGTTCTAAGCGGTCATTAAAACAGCGACGATTAGCAATTTGAGTCAACCCATCAATATTTACCACTTGTTCTAAGAGATGAGTAGCGCGCGCTAGTTCTTCGTTAGAGAGTGCCAGTTGTTGATTAATTTCTCTCATCCGCGCTTGAGCCTGCTGCCTTTCTGCCAATTCCTTCTGCAATTTCTGAAAAATATCCGCTTGTTTAATGGCGATCGCTAACTGATTAGCAATCTGTTTAACAAGGTCAACTTCAAATTCTTCCCATTGCCGAGGAGCAGAACATTGATGAATACATAACAACCCCCACAAATCTTGTCCATTGAGCAACGGCGCAACTAAATTAGCCCGAACCGGAAATTGTTTCCAAAGAGCGCGGTAACAGTGTTGAAGGTCAATATTATTGATATTTTCTACTATCTGCGTTCTCCATTCTTGATATGAATCAGGATATTGTTCACCACAACAATGGTCGTTAAATTGATTTTTGCTTACCAATTTACATCCTTCGCCTACGGATTCTGAAACAAACTCACCATATCCAAATTTACTATCAGGATCGAACTTAAATATGCCGACGCGCTCGGCATCAAGAAACAAGCGAATATCCTGCGAAGCAATCTCAAAAATTGTAGACAAATCAAGAGATTGACGGATGTGTTGAGTAATTTCTTGAAGTAATATCGCCTTGTCGTACTGTTTCCGCAGAGCGATTTCTGCTTGCTTTTGGGCGAGAATAGCTGCCTCTGCTGCTTTTTTTGCTTTAATAATTTCACCTTCGTATAGGATACGCTGGCGGATACAGATCAAGATGCAATTGTTGACGAAGCTTCCTCCTTTCTCCCGACGCACAGCGTTGATCAGCATCGGTATATCACTACCCTCCTTTGACCTTAATGAGAAGTAAATTTCCTCTACTTTACCATGGAGCTTCAACAGGGGGAAGAAATGGGTTTGATAGAAAATCCGGCTGGCCATTGGCAGAATGAATTCCATCTTCTGTCCCCGCAGTTCATCGGTTTCGTATCCGAGTAATTGCAGTAATGTGGCGTTGACCATTACGATCGTACCATCGTCAGCAAACGAGAGGAATCCACAGGGTGACGTGTTGAGTAGCTCGTCTATCTGGTAGGTCATGTTTGCCATACAAATCAGGTAGTATGAGGTACACTCAAATACTCCTTAATCATCTCGATCGTCTCTTGTGGATGACTCAGGTGCGGGCAATGTCCCGTAGCTTTCATCACCCGTAGCGTACTTTTAGGTAGGTGGCGGTGGAGGTAATCCCCTACCTGGGTGGGAGCAATCACATCATCAGCGCATTGCAATATCAGTGTAGGTACTGATGCCTTGGGTAAATCACTGCGATTGTCAGAGTAAAAAGTTACCTCGGCAAAGCGACTTGCAATCACCGGATCCGTAGAGCAAAAACTTGTCTCAAGTTCCTCCGTTAACTCAGGACGATCCTCATTCTGCATCACCATTGGCGCCAGAAAGCTTGCCCAACCAATGTAATTTTTCTCCATGATATCGAGGAGATCCTCAATATCTTTGCGCTCAAACCCTCCGTAATAATTTGGTAAATCATTGATGTAGCAAGGTGAAGGCCCTACGAAAATCAGGCGATTAAAGTAATTAGGAGCTTGAATTGAGGACAGAAGGCCGATCATACTGCTGACAGAATGACCGACAAAAATTACATCCCTCAAGGCTAATTGTTCACAGATATCGAGGACATCCTGAACATAGCCATTGAGGTCGCTGTACCGTTCATAACTGTAGGCACTAATATCAGACTGTCCCGAACCTACATAATCAAATAGGATAATTTTGTAATCCTTCTCGAAGGCCTGTGTTACGAAACGCCACATATTTTGATCGCACCCAAATCCATGAGCAAACATCATCGTCTGGGTGCCTTGTCCTAAGACTTTTATATTATTCCGTAAGAAAATTTTTTTAGTCATTTGAGCGAGACGAGCATTAAATTAATTATAAGACTTTTGCGCGCTTTCATGAGGGACGATTGCTGATCCCACATAGTGGTAGACAACAATTCAGGATGTCGGATTAATTGAATGGCAACCTCAGCAATGGCAGGCTTCCTCAACATATAACGCTGCCCGATTTCCTAGGCGATCGCTTGTAACGATTCCCATTTCGCTGGGGCTTCCATTCCTTCAGCAATTATGCTGAGATTTAACCCCTCTGGGATTACAACTATGGGTTTTTGAATTCCGCGATCGCTCGGAAGGCTAGCTAAATCCCGGACAAATGAGGGATCAATTTTGAGCGACTTCACCAGAAAATTTTTCAGATTCTTAAAAGCAGCATAGCCAGTCGCAAAATCCTCGACAAAAATCCCAATACCATGCTTTGATAATTTGCTCAAAACATGGTATGTAATGTCAACATTAAGCATCATTACAGTTTCCGTAATCTCTAGCTATCGATATTTTGGCTTCATCTCGGTGCGATCAACAATGCGATCGCTCTTAGCGATTAAAGTCGGTTGGCTGAGTTGACGTGCCGACAGATTCACCGCGATATTAGGAAGAATTAGTCCTGCTGCTAGCCACTGCTGATATTGCCCACAAGCTTGCTCTAAAACCCATTTGCTCTTCGGGCAAAATCAATCTAGTTTTTTCGGCGAGGGGAATACATCGATGGCGATGAATCCAACCTACTTCAGGAGAATGCCCTCCTCCTACTATAACTTTAACACCAGCAAGGCTACCTGTTTGCAAATCGAGTAGAGACAGGATTTTATGATTTTTGAGATGTCATTGAAATATACAATTTAGAGAAACAACAGCTTACCCCTAGATTTTTACCACAACCAATTTAGTGGGATTACTATAGCAAAAGGCGGTGATGAAGAAGGCAATAAAAGCTCCTATTTCAGCAATTAAGAACCTGCCAAATATTGTCGCGGTTGCTATAAATGTTCACAAAATCCTCAAATTAAAAAAGTTGGGTTTCCTAGCTCAACCCAACCTACTTTTAACAACGAATTACTGCTAACTCTCAAATATCCTCGTCATCTTGACCTTGCACACCCTGGAGAATCCGCGATAGCTCACTCTTCTCATTAATCGTAATCCGAGTCGGAGAACCGCTGATAATCCGTTCGTAACCACGGAACGAATCTTTAATTTGTGGGCCTCTTTCAGTAATTGTGTATTCCCGGATTCCTTTGTCGTGCCACGAACCGCGCATCTTAAACACATTAATTGCCCGCGACATTTCTCCTCGAATCTCTACATACTGCAGCATAATAATTGTGTCAGTAATCGTAGAAATATGGGAGTCGGTAATCGAATTAGAACCCATAAACTGGTCGCTTGTATTCGTAAAAAAGCCAGTGATTTCTTCCTGCTTCGCAAAACCTGTCACTCCGATCACAAATTGCCTGAAAGCATTATTGCTGACACCCCTAGCTAAAGCCGACAGCGAGTCTATAGCAATTCTAGAAGGTTTGAACTCCGCAATTTCTGATTTAATAGTCTGCAAGTGGTCTTCCAAACCAGCAGATTCCGGGTAAGTACACAGCAGCTTCAGCATTCCTTTCTGTTCCATTTCCTCAAAATCAATGCCCCAAGAATAAGCATTGCGGAACAACTGAGCTCGCGACTCTTCATAGGCAAACAGCAGCGCCCGATTGCCGTTCATACAAGCATTCTGCAAGAACTTGCTCACCAACAGCGTTTTGCCGGTTCCCGTTGCACCCGTAGCCAAAATAATCGAGTCTTTGAAGAAGCCGCCACCGCACATCTCGTCGAGAGTTTTATCGCCCGAAGAAACCCGCACGTTGGAAGACTTTTGAGTTAATCGCATCGCCCCTAATGGGAAAATATTAATTCCGTCATTAGTCATAGTAAAAGGATATTCGCCCTTCATATGAGTTGTACCGCGCAACTTCAAAATTTCGATGGTGCGGCGGCGGCGTTCTCCTTCCAATACGTTGCGAACAATCACCACATTATCCGACACAAACTCTTCCACTCCAAACCGAGCCACCGGGCCGTATTCTTCCACCCGTTCCGTCGTCATAACTGTAGTTGCTCCGACTTGTTTGAGGCGCGCAACTAAGCGAAAAATTTCTCGGCGCACCACCGATGCAGCATCGTACTGCTGAAATACGGCGGTAACAGAATCTATTGAAACCCGCTTGGCTTTGTACTTGCGAATGGCGTACTGAATTCGCTCGATTAAGGCTGATAAATCAAAATTTCCTACGATATCTTGACCTTCTGGATCGGGGGAAGCGTCCAAAATAAATAGCTTGCCTTCCTCGATTAACTGTGCTAGATCCCAACCGAAACTGCAAGCATTTTTAATAATATCTGTCGGAGATTCTTCAAAAGTTACGAACACTCCAGCTTCGTCAAAATGGGTAATTCCATTATAGAGAAATTGTACGGCAAATAAAGTTTTTCCCGTTCCTGATGTGCCACTGACTAGGGTGGTTCGGCCGATGGGCATTCCGCCGTGACTGATGTCATCGAAACCCTCAATCATCGTGCGAATTTTTTCAACTCCTGCCGTTACCAATCCTTCTCGTTTAACCGTTTGACTAATTTCATTCATGTCGATTTTTGTCAACTCTCAGTATTCTTTAGTTGTCACTCATTAACCGCGGATCGTGAGTCTTTGTACCCAGCTTTTAGTTTTGGCTCTTGCTCAATAACTAATGACTGCTGAATGCTGACTAATGACCCCGCCCAAAAACCGATACCGTGCCACGTACTCCTGTCGTGGAAAGATAGAAATTTTAGACTTTTGTTCAACCTCCCAGATTCATCTGTGGAGTAAATCTAAAATCTAAAATCGTTCGACGATCGCGCGACTCGACGCTTCGACGCTCGCGCTCGCCGAACGTTTGACGCCAAACCGAAGTCTCAAATCTAAAATCGACTGACTCTTACCTGATTATCTTATGAATTCAGGTCTTCTTCGCGAAGTTCTTCATAGAGCAAATCTAATCCTATCAGAACTTTCTCACGATCGGACAAATCGCCAATAATTTTTCGCACCGGCGGCGGCAGGATTTTGGCCAGCGTCGGGGTTGCCAATATTTTGTCCTCTTCTGCTAGCTGAGGGTTTTTGAGAACATCTATGACTTTCAGCGCGTAGACACCTTGAAATTCTTGTTCTAGGATGTCCTTTAGGGTTTTCAAAGCTCGCACTGAGTTGGGAGTATTCCCCGCAACGTATAGCTTCAGAACGTAGGTTTTCTTCAGAGGACTCATGAACTTTTTTAAATGTTGAGTATTAGTTGTCAGATGTTAGTTGTAGTTGTTATTTGTCTTAAATCCGCTGTTCTTTGTTATTTTATAATAATTTCAGCCTCACGCTCGATCGGCAGTTGGTCGGCTCCTTTATTTTTTGTTAGATTCTACCTTCTACCTTTTGTTTCTTCAATTATGCCAAATCCCTGCTACATTCTACCTTGAGATGTCTCTTTCGGAATCGATCGCCGATACATCTCGCACATATGAGCGATCGCGTCAATCAGGGTCAAACGGTAATCTAGCAATATTTCCTCGCTGCGCCCTTCTAATTTTAGCTGTTTAGCAAACTCGTCCATCAATTCCATGTGAATTTCTACAATTTGAGTCACGGGAACGTCAGCAAAAAAAGCCAAATTCACAAATTCATCTATTTGATTGTTGACGGCAGCATCTTGAGAAAAGTAATTCAAAACGATGTCGCGATAACTTGACTTGAGTTGCTCCAAAAACTTTTGCTTTTCGGGGGCCGACAGATTTTTCAAAAAAATCTGAGAATTTCTTTTATAATACACACCTAAGTATCCTAATCGCTCCCGTAATTTTTCCGCCAGTCGCCGCTGCTGTCGGCTGAGCAAACTTTGAGCAGTCAATTGGGCTGTCGCATCGACGGTTACGGATTGGTAATTGACAGGAACCGGAGTTGAAAGTTTCAGAAATTGTGCGATCGCCCGATCGATAGCGGCAGCTATGGATCTCGATCGAGCGATTGCCAGTTGCACCTCAGCAGGGTGATAAAAAAAAGCACAGCTTTCGTCTTGACTCTGGTTGGCGGTACTGGCTGCGGCCTCAAAACCATCTGAATATGGTGCTTCGGGCTTGCCATCTACCTGCGCGTGAGGCGAAAAAATCACAGCAGGCAAAAAGAGCGATCGTTCTTGCAGCTTCCCCAGAAGCGATCGCAGATCCCCATCCACCTCCAAAACCAAACAATCAAGGTGATAATTGTGTTTAAGGAACCCCAAAAGCTCCACTGCCGACTTAATGTGCGTTAAAGTATAGCGTTCGCCTCTCAAAAGCTCGATCGCAGAGGCTGCAATTTCCTCAGAGCGGACAAAAATACCGATAGACAGTTGAGGAAGCAAAGCTGTAGGTGCACCACCTAAGTTGCCTGAAAGTGCTGGATCGCTCAGAGTTGATATCTCCTTTACAAAAAACTTAACATTTTAACAATCATCTCAACATTTATTTTAACCAATCTTAACCGCAAAATAAGTGATGCGCTTCTACCAGAGGAAGAATCAAAGTGTACTCCGTGGTTTTTGTGTCAAGCACCCTGAGCGTGATTTCTGCAATTAAGCTTAAGCCTTAAAATAATTGCTAGTCGCCTCAAATCAGGCGTAGGCATCGAACTCCCCGGTCTCGGTGCGGATAACGAGCCTGATAGCGAACTGATATAAAACAAATAAGATACAGAAATTCGCAGCTACATTGAGCATCAAAAATATTACTGCTCTCGCGAGCAGACTTTCAGGTTTGTTATGCCACTCACCACCCCCAGTCTCAAAAATTTTATCGAGCCAGTGCCGCTGTGCCTCCAAACGAGTGCGCTAGAATCGCTGCAGTCAATTTTCAGCTCCTGCAACTGCGATCGAGTCGCAGTAGTCAACGAACAGTTACAGCCGCTGGGATTAGTGTACCTCCGCAGCCTTTGGGCTTGGGGAGCCGATCGCACAAACGACGGGCCGCAACCTTTGTCAGAAAGCTCGATCGCGATCGAACCAGTCAGAGCATTACCCGCCACTATGAGCGTCAGGGAATTCTGGGAGTACCTGCAAACAGAAGAACAGAACACCCCAGCCCAGCCAAACCGCCAAACCGCCGGCATTTCATCAAACAACCCGATCGCCGTCACAGATGCCAGCGGTCAATTTTTAGGAATGCTAGACAGCCTGAGCCTGCTGCAATTCGCCGCACTCAACAGCAGCTCGCTCTGCAGCCTCACAGAGCAGGAAACAGCCGTCAAAGAAATCGAATTAAAACCGGTTTCCGAAGCCATCGCCACGGCCCTAGGCGCTCAAGTACGCTTTTTAGAAGCAGGATTGAAACCTTCGGAAAACCTCAACTCCCTAGTTGAACTGTTGGAAAAACTGCCCCTGCCCCTGAGATTGCAAACCCCAACCGCACAAATAGTCAGTCAAAACGCAGCGTGGCGGATTTTGCTGGGAGCAGGCCCAGAACCAGTTCCCGAACCAGCAGCAAATTTGGGTAAACACTCGCCCCGCAAACCAAGCAATTTAACAAGCGAATACAAGAGCGTGCAGTTTGAGGCCATCACCAAAGACTGCAGGAGCCTAGTAGGAGCAACTAGAGCGGGCGATTCCCTGCGGGATAGCTTCGCCGCGCGTGATTCAACCGCAGCCACCAGTTGCCCGCTGCCCCTGTACGCCGCCGCCTCCCCCTCAACATTAACCGCTCCAGCTTGGTGTCCCATGGCCGGCAAACCAGACACCTACATTTGCGAGTGCCCCGTACAAAAAGGTCAAGAACGGATCTGGCAATTTGTCAAACAGCCACTCTCAGACAAGCTAATTTTAGTAATGGGACAAGATGTCACCGAAGAACATTTAGTCGCCAAAGAACTAGCAGCGAAAAACGCAGATTTAATCCACCTCAACCGACTAAAAGACGAATTTTTATCCTGCATCAGCCACGAACTAAAAACCCCGCTCACCGCCGTCCTCGGTTTGTCCAGCCTCCTCAAAGATAAATTGATCGGAGAACTCAACGATCGCCAAACACGCTACGCCAAACTAATCCATAAAAGCGGGCGGCATTTGATGACAATAGTTAACGACATTTTAGACTTGACCCGGATGGAAACCGGGCAGCTAGAACTAATTCCCGAAGCAGTGGAAATAGCATCAACCTGCCAAAGAGCCTTTGAACAAGCAAAACAACTGCAACAGCAAGAAGAAAAAAACCCTCCCGCCCCCAGCAAAACGGACGGTACAGCCAACGCAGAACCATCCGCCCAAATAGAATTTACACTCGAAATAGAACCGGGACTGAGCCAATTAATTGCCGACGAACTGCGACTGCGGCAAATGCTAGTTAACCTCCTTTCCAACGCCCTAAAATTCACAGAAATCGGTGGCAAAATCGGATTGAAAGTAAATGTTTGGGAAGGCTGGATCGCATTCACAGTTTGGGACACTGGCATCGGCATCCCCGCCGACAAACAGCACCTAATCTTTCAGAAATTTCAACAGCTAGAAAGCCCCCTCACCCGCCGCTTTCAAGGAACCGGACTGGGACTGGTACTGACTCAACGCCTAGCTCGGCTCCACGGCGGAGACGTTTCGTTTATTTCCTCAGAAAACCAAGGCTCTCAATTTACCCTGCTGCTGCCACCAACTCCTCCGGGAAACAGCAGCGAAGAAGTCCCGGCACCGGGAGCCGCTGAGGAAGAATTATTAAAACCCCAATATCAGATTCCGATCGCCAATTCTCGCTCTCGTTTAGTATTAATAGTCGAAGCCGTTCCCAAATATATCGAAGATTTAACCAACGTCATCTCAGGTTTGGGCTACCAAGTAATAGTCGCCCGTTCCGGCACCGAAGCGCTGGAAAAAGCGCGCAGGTTCAGTCCCGAAGCGATTTTCCTCAACCCGCTGCTGCCACTGCTGTCGGGTTGGGACGTGCTGACGCTGCTCAAGAGTGACCCGGATACCCGATCGATTCCGGCGATCGTCACGGCCACCAGAGGCGAAAAAGAACGGGCCAGCGTCAACCGAGCCGAAGGCTTTTTGAGCTTGCCGGTGGAAGAACCAGCTTTGCGGAGGCTGCTGGCAGACTTGATCGGTCACAGTAATGCCAGTACCAGCAAAGTGAGGAGTTCTTTAACCGTATTGTGGCTCAGCCCGCAAAACAGTTCCTCTCAAGGTTCCGCTTTACTGCTCAACCCCAACTACTGCCGGGTTTTAGAAGCAGACGACCTCGGCCAAGCAGAACTCGTGGCCCGAATTTGGCGGCCCGATGCGATCGTCTTAGACGGTACAAGTCAACTGCAAAACCCCTTAGCTTTTATCGAACAGTTAAGTCGGTCTCGAAATTTGGGTTCTCTCCCCTTGGTGACTTTAGACTCCCGAACTACACAACTGGCAAATCAAGTCAAAGGATTGTCGGTATTTCCCTGTTTAGCCACTAGCAGTCCCGACGACGGTGAAACTTCACCAACCGGGTTAATGCCAAGTGCTTTGTGGCAAGTAATTCAAGTTGCTGCGGGCATGAGTTGGAAGCCCAGCATTTTATTTGCCGACATTTCGACTTTACCGGATTTGCACTCCTCTTCTGGGGGGAAGCCGACGGGAGAATTGGAACATGGCGATCGATCGACCGCGGCCGAGATTCCCCTCCCCAATTCCCAGTTTTCTACTCCCAACTTTCAAGCTTTGATTCAGTACGTCCAAACCGCAGGATTTCGAGGGTCGATCGCTCAGAGCTGGACAGAAGTTTTGCAGCAGTTGCAATATCAAAGCGTTGACTTAGTTTTGCTGTGCTTGCGAGATGCCCCCTCAGAATCCCCCGCTATGTTGCAGGCGCTATCGAACCTGCGGCAAATGGCAGTAAAACTGCCAATTTTAGTCTGGGATTATCGATCGGCTGTAAATTCGGAATCCGAGGCGATCGACTTTCTACTGGAAGAAGTATCTGCCAAAATTTTGCCTTCTTCCCTATCGGCAGCACAATTGTTAGACAAAATTCAACAAGCTTTATTAACTCACTAAAATTTTTGAAAATGAAGGATTTACCAGGTTTAGATTGAATAATTTACTCCTTTATAACCAGTAAAAACAAAAGAGTATTTAGGACAAAAAAAAGGATTTTTTAAGTTTTAAAATATAAACCGCGAAGCGTTATTTATTGACTCATTTAAGTTGCTAATAACTCATAATTGTGCCTATTTGTAGTGAGGTAATCAGTCGTGTCTAAAACAGTGAATAAAAACGACAATCCAGAATGTAAACATAATTTGAGAAGTATTTAAATGAAAACCAAAAAGTGTTGCGAGTCAAGAAGCAATATCAAAACTCAAAAATATGAGTTATTATAGGCGATCGAGAAACCCTTATATTTTTTTCTGGGGCTGTACAGTGCCTAATCGCATTCCTTTAATATCTCTGCTACTCGCACTCGGTTTGGGGGCAATGCCCGAGCCTGCTGTTGCACAGGCACTCCTGCCTTACACCCTGCAAATCGACTCGGCCCAACTCGAACAAACGGCATTGAGCCTTGCAGAAGAAGCCGTCCAGCTAGCCAGACTCCAGCAGTACCAACTAGCGGTACCCAGAGCCGAACTCGCCACACAGTTAGCCCCCAAAAATGCTCAAACTTGGACTTTGTTAGGTAGCTTGTACCTTCAAGTCGAGCAGTTTGACAAAGGCATTGAAGCTTTGGGACAAGCTCAATCTCTGTCGCCCGAAAATCCATCAATTAAATTTGTCTTGGGAGAAGCTCACTTTCGGAAAGCGAACTACGAGAAAGCAGCCGAATATTTGCAAGCAGGATTAAAACTCAAACCAGACACTCCAGGTGCATTATTTGATTTAGGCAATGCTTTTTATAAGCTGAAGCGGTTCGATCAGGCGATCGCCCAATACGAAAAAGCCTTTGCTTTAGAAAAAAATCTTTGGCCTGCTGTCAACAATATCGGATTAGTCAAATACGAAATGGGAGATGTTGATAGCGCCATCAAACGCTGGCAAGAAGCGATCGCGATCGACGACAAAGCAGCCGAAGCAATGCTAGCTCTAGCAGTAGCATTCTACACCAAAGGTGACAAAGAAAAAGGCTTAGCGATGGGAGAAGCAGCTCTGAAACTAGACCAACGCTATGCTACCGTAGAATATCTCAAAGAAAACCTCTGGGGCGATCGTTTAATCGCAGATACGCAAAAGTTGCTAGCCACTCCTGAAATGAAAGCAGCACTGGCTAAAATTCAAGACGCCCCTCCCCCTCCCCAACTGTCGCCTTAATTGTAGTTAAGTTTGTAGTGAGGACTGAAGTCCTCAAAGCCTTTTTTAACTGAGAACCAACTATCTTATTCAGCACTAAGACCAAAAAATAGTTGAATGCGCTATCGGTAGGGGTAAGGTGCGCGCACAGCGCACCCTACAGATAGAGTTGGTGCGTAAGTTTTATTATTGCCACGAAGCAGTCGCTGTCTTCAATTCCCCAATCTAAAATCTAAAATCTAAAATCTAAAATCGCATGACCCCCCTAAGCTGGACAGAATTAGAAGCCCTCACAGACTTTGAAGTCGATCGCACAAACGGCCCAACTAACGCTCAATCCCGCTTGCGCCTCTTTGGTAAAACCGAATCCGATGTGCGAGTCACCCTGTACCGCGATAACCATGCTTGGTGTCCCTACTGCCAAAAAATCTGGTTGTGGCTGGAAGAAAAAGAAATCCCCTACCGTATTGACAAAGTTACAATGTTCTGCTATGGGGAAAAGGAAAGCTGGTACAAGCGGAAAGTGCCTTCGGGAATGCTACCGGCGATCGAACTAGACGGCCGCATCATCACCGAAAGCGATGATATCTTAATCGCCCTCGAACGAGTCTATGGCCCCTTGGGTTTGGGCATGGAACACCCCGCAGTAATACCCATGCGGCGGTTAGAGCGACTGCTGTTTAGGGCCTGGTGCTCTTGGCTGTGCTATCCAGCAAGTTCAGCCAAAGTAGAACAACACAACCGCAACCAATTTATCAGCGTCGTCGCCCAGGTAGAAAAGGCCTTAGCTAGCACTCCGGGGCCTTATTTCCTCGATGAATTTGGCACTGCGGATGTCATCTTTACGCCCTACGTCGAACGGATGAATGCCAGTCTTTACTACTACAAAGGCTACTCGATGCGGGAAGAAAACCCGCGCTTTGCTGACTGGTTTGCAGCGATGGAAACCCGCCCTACCTATCGCGGCACTCAGAGCGATTTTCACACCCACGCCCACGATTTACCGCCTCAGATGGGCGGGTGTTATGAAAACGGCGAACCTCAGATGCTAATCAATAAAGCCCGCGTGGATAATGGGCCTTGGGCTGGACTGCCGGATGTGATGTATCCAGAACCGGAAACCTCCCGCGCTGAAGCACTTCACCGCGTCATTAAGCACCACCGCAATATCGTTCGAGTCAATCCTGCTGATGACAACTTATTTGATGAGGCTTTGCGCTGTGCTTTAACTTTGATGATGACTGGCGAAGTTTGTACGCCGCCGCCGGGTTCTGATTCGGCTTTGCGGTATTTGCGCGATCGGGTGAATGTGCCGCGTGATATGTCGATCTACGCAGCCAAGCGGCTGAGGGAAGCGTTGGAGGAAACGGCGGCTTTGGTGGGTGATGGCCAAGGTTCTCCGATTCTCGCGAAACATCGGCGAGATCAAGATCCGGCTAATTTTGTGTAGGATTCTAGGGCATATCGGAATCAGACGGAATCGGCGTTGCTGCTGCTCTACTTCATCAGCTTGCTATCTGCTCGATCGTTGTGCTACCATTGGTAGTATTAAAAGTGGCATACATAATATGAAAGTATCTATCTCTTTGCCAGATGAGCTAGTGCGTTACATTGACGATCGTGTAGAAAATCGCAGTCGGCTAATTGAGCTTTTATTGCAAGGATGGCGTAAACAACAAGAACAGCAGGCAATGGTAGAAGCCTGTTTATTGCTCGATGAACTGAGTGATGAATTAACCGATGAGGATGAAGCATGGCAGCAAGCAGCGATTACCGACTGGGAAGCATCTGGCTCGTGAATTTCGATCCCTCAGTCGGTACAGAAATCCGCAAGACTCGACCGGCGGTAATTATTTCAGGAACTGCTTTTAATCAACGCAGTAAAGTCACAGTTGTGCCCATCACTTCTGCTGTTCCAAACGAGCATTTACGACCCATTGTTTTGCCAGTAGTTCCTTCGACTCTCAATGGTCTGAGTACGGAGAGTTTTATCGTGTGCGTCGATCCGATGACGTTTGATAAACGCAGACTTGTGCGCTGTCTTGGACAATTGGAGTTGCAGCAACTACAAGAAATTCAACAGATTTTGGCTCGATATTTAGAACTTGAAGATTAGGGCAATCCAAAAGAATGAGCGTTAGATCGAATCCGTTGGTATCAAAATTATTCATCTCTATCTTCTCTGACTCTGTGGCCTCTGCGGTTTAATCATCAGGTAACGGACGGATATATTCGCTGTTGGTTTGCGGGGATGGGGGATGCGGCGACGGGGGAGAGTTTAGAGGCGGCGTTAGCACAGTCAGAAAATTCCCGTCTCAAGGAGTTGATACAAAATCCGTTGCGGTTGTCGATGTTATGTCAAATTTGGCAGACAGGGGGCGGTTTGCCGGAAACGCAGGCAGATTTATACGGGCAGTTTGTGGATTGGGTGTATGACTGGAAGGCGGATGAGGAGATTTTAGACCAACGGGAGGCAATTGATACAGCCTTGGCGCGGTTGGCGTTGGCGGTGATCGAACAGAATGTAAGCCGCATATTAGTGTCCGGTACATCCGATTGTTAGATGAGTAATTAGAAAAGCATTAGATTTTCGTCATTATGGTCAATATCAATTTGAGTGACTGTTGCCAAGTAAAAGTTTTTGATAGCATCTATTTTTTGTTGGGAAAAAAGATTGAAGTGATCTGGAGAGATGACAAAGTTTTCGCAATATCTCAGTATAGTCTTAGAAAGAAGATAGATTTGATATTCACCACTAGCATTTATAATTTCATCAGCATAAGGTCTTAAATCTTTTTGATGATCTCCCAGATAAGAAAGCAAAATAATTGTATCTTTTTTTTGTGGAAACACATTGAGAACAATAAATTTTGGTTCAGGTATTTTCAGCCAGATGATGCTTTTAATTGGATCAAATAGGGAGCTTACAGCCAAAGGACAATTTCTCTCAATCCGAATACACTCGTGTTCAATTTTCGTGAATGAATTACTGTTGTAGATATTATCGTATATCTGTTTGTATTTATATAAATCATAAGCATTTGCTATTGCCATCGTTGCATCCAACATTGGTTTATCCATATTTTTAGGATCGCACTGTTTTTTATTAACAAACTCCTGATAAATATTTTGTGAATCTATGGCTTTTTTTATTCTTGTATGTAATTCCCGGAGAACTGATCTGTAAGCGAACAAGAATTTTTGCTGTTGATTACTAACGTCAAACTCATTCATGTCTATTGGACGGAATAGTTCACTATCATGTTTCTTACATAATCCTGTAAAAGTTGTTGCTTTATTGCGTCCAACCTTCTTAAATTCTATTTCTTCTGACCCTGTATCAAGATTTAGTCTGGCTACAGCCATAACGACATGATTGTTGCTGGCTAGTTTGTCTAAAATTTGACTATTCTGAATTGAGTGTGCGTTGATACAGTCTTTAGTACAATCAGACTTAGGCCATAAGCATTTATTATATTTATTGCTGAGTTGAGTATATATCAAATTTTTTAACTCATTCATCACTTTTTTATCTTTGGTCATCAGGTTTATTCCTCGTTTTTATTCATATAATGCTGGTAAAGCGTCGGCAAGTTTTCAACTTCTCGATCGGAAAGACCATAGCTTTTCCAATAGTTCTTAGCTTCTCCCATGTCAATATCCTCTTCCCATAGTTCTTTCTATATCTTGTACAACTTGTTCAACAGCACCAACAAAACTTAAATCTTTGCGCCAGTAATGACACGCAAGAGAAGCACCTAAAACTGTCTCAATAAAATCATCAGCAGTAGGCATCAAGTTTCTTGTCAGCACTGTGACGATTGTGGAGCGAAACTCTTCAATCTGTGCCTGGGTATATTCAGCATACTCAGTATTACCGGAACGACCAACATCAACAACTTTAATCCTTACCCTGTTGTGACTATCACCTTGTACCATAGTTCCATTGCCTTTTCATAGTAAGCCATTTGGCCTTGTGCTTTAAACAATTGTGCGGCTTTCTGTAAATCCTCAAGAACCCCTTTTTTATCTCCTAATTTGCTACGGACTATACCCCGGTTGGCGTAGGCTTGAGCTAAGTCAGGCTGAAGTTCAATCGCTTTATTCAAATCGGCGATAGCCCCTTTTTCATCTCCTAATTCGCTACGGACGTTACCCCGGTTGCCGTAGGCAAAAGCTAAGTCAGGCTGAAGTTCAATCGCTTTATTATAATCAGCGATCGCCCCTTGTTTATCTCCTAATTCGCTACGGACTTTACCCCGGTTGCCGTAGGCAAAAGCTAAGTCAGGCTGAAGTTCAATCGCTTTATTATAATCAGCGATCGCCCCTTGTTTATCTCCTAATT
>NZ_JAUBOQ010000042.1:14983-62757 GCF_036700325.1 Microcoleus sp. Z1_B2 | reverse complement strand
ATCGCTTTAAATTCAGTTCCAATTCTAGTTGTTAACATTTCTTTACTTACCTTTGTTTTTTTATACCGACCTACTTAGTGGGACTTTAGCCCAAAATAGAGTGAGAAATAGAGCTAAGATATATAGAGTCAACTTTTGAGGTTAGTGTCTTTCCTGATGGAATCTGATGAGATCAACACTTGGGACATCCATGATCCCATGCTTTGAAAGATAGTGTCAACGCTTTGACGATGTGTTTCCTACTCAAGCCCAAAGACAGGAGTTTAGACACTATTTGGGGCGATTATTGGGAGAAAGCAGAGAAACAACCTATCCGAGAGCGCGCAAAACGCTATAAATGTTTCTTAACAAAGCTTACGCCTTTTTGCAGTCAGAGCTGCCTGGTGCGAACAAACGCTCAACCAAGGGCGAATCTATACGGGATCGTGTGACCATCAGATGTATTCCCCAAAAATAGCTCGGACGATCGCTCAAAGATGAGGTAAGAATTTGATGCACCTGAAAAAGGCTGAATAAAGTTGATAAATATAGGATATTATCCCACGGGCGATCGCGGGATAACAGGCGATCGTTCGTCAAAGATCGCTCGACTTTGTAAAAAGTGTTTAATGCTCCCAAAAATAATTACATATTTACAAAAATTAGCGCAAGTTACCAGACTTTATATCCCCAAAAAAAGCGATAAATTTTAAGTAGACTGTGGCTGTTGGTTTAACAAACCCGACGCTGCCTAGGATTTTGTTGATGCAGCTTAGCTAGTGTATAATTTATGACATATTGGTCAATTTTTCACTTTCCATCCCAAGCTCAAAATATGCTAGGCTAGAATGTTTCCAAAGCTTGAGATACACCATGACGTATGTATCAATCATTAGAAGAGTCAGCCATTTCAACTAACCCATCTACGGAACAGTCCTCTCTAATTCTGATTGTGGATGACGATGCCTTGATGCGTTTACAACTTCGACTGTATTTACAGAAGGAAAAATACCGAGTGGCCGAAGCTACGGATGGGTTGACAGGGCTAGCAGCTTATGAGGAAGTACATCCAGACTTGATCCTGCTAGATGCAGTGATGCCTACTATGGATGGTTTTGCTTGTTGTCAAAAATTATCTGAAGTGCCTGAGAGCGATCGCCCACCTATTTTGATGATTACTAGCTTAGAAGACAAAGAATCTGTCGATCGAGCGTTTGCAGCGGGAGCGGCTGACTATATCACTAAGCCGATTCACTGGGCTGTTCTGCGACAGAGAGTACGACGGTTGATTCAGCAATTCCATTTGCAACAGCAACAAACCCTACTTTACAAACAGCTAGAAGCCGCCAATCGACAATTAAAATACCTCGCGTCAATTGACGGTTTGACTCAGATTGCCAATCGCCGTCAGTTTGACCAACAGCTAGAGGAGGAGTGGCGACGCATGACGAGGCAGCAAACTCCTTTGTCACTGATTTTGTGTGATATAGATTTGTTCAAGCCTTACAACGATACTTATGGACACCAAGCAGGGGATCTATGTTTAAAGCAAGTTGCGGCAACTCTCAATCGCAGTATTAATCGAGCTGGAGATTTAGTAGCACGTTATGGAGGTGAAGAATTTGTAGTGATTTTATCCGACACCGAGCTTGAGGGAGCCGTCCAAATCGTTAAGCAAATGCAGGATCGCATCCAAGCTTTAGCAATAGTCCATAAGAGTTCTCCGCATCATTGCATTACGCTCAGCTTCGGTATTACCAGTGTAATTCCTACCCAAGAGAGTCGGCCTGAAACTTTAATTGCTGCTGCCGATGCAGCACTTTATCAAGCCAAAGACAAAGGTCGTAATACTTTTTGCACCAAGATTCATACAGTCAATGAATTCACCCGTTAAATCATCAGGGTAAAAACTATGCCTCTCGTCATTTGGAAGGATTGCTTAATAATTGTTATTCCAAAAATTGGCCACCACCATAAACAATTGATTGAGCAACTCAATAGCTTAGTGAATGCCATGTTGGCAAACCGTGGCCAGGAAGAAATAAAAGGTATTGTAGATTTTTTAGACTTGTACATAGCACAAAAATTAGAGTTTGAAGATTTTTTTAGGCAAAGATACAAATGCCCGGTTGCATCTAACAATGCAGCGGCGCATACCAAATTTATTAAAGCACTGAGTGAAGTTAAACAAGAGCTGAAAATCAAAGGATCGAGCCTTTCGTTAGTCATTAAGCTTAATGAACAATTGCTATAGCAATCCTCGCATCATTTGTAAAAATATGTAGGGGTAGTGCTACCCCTACTCCCCGTGCCTACCCCAACCTGCATCGGGGCAACCACGGGGGGTTTGCCCCTACAAGAATTACACGAATCATTTAGGATTGCTATAGATTGGTTCGTGAACCATATTAAAAAAAGTCGATCGAGAACTCAACTCCTACATGAGTAAGCCTTGATTTTAGTCTTAAAGCCTAAATAAGCGGTTCTGCGACCTTCATGGAAACTGTCAGGGAAATAACGAGAGTGCCTCTACGAAGATTTTTTATCAGAATCAGTTCATATTCAGCAAGTAGCAATTCTAGAAGTTTATGGGAGGGTCGATCTGAGTGCGTGATCAAAGATGGTTTGGTGCGATCGCCCTTCTGACTGCTGCCGGTTTTCTGGGCAACCATTGCAATTTGTCTCTTTTCTTTGGGGTTGATTTCCTCTTTGGCAGTATTCCCATACTAATTATTACTTATTACTTCGGCTGGGGCTGGGGAGGCTTGGCTGGTCTAATTGCAGGCAGCTATACTTATATCCTTTGGCATCATCCATACGCCACGATTATTTTGGTGATGGAGACTCTGTTTGTAGGGTTTCTTTGCAAGAAGTGCAAACAGCCAAATATCCTGTTATTCGATGGAATTTACTGGTTCTTAATTGGAATGCCCCTCGTTTGGCTTTTCTACGGTCAAATGATGCAGATGGATGCGAATCAGGCTATCCTCGTTATGTGCAAACAAGCAGTAAACGGCATTTTCAATGCCTTAGTTGCCAGTTTAATCATTTCCTATGCGCCGATTTATCGGTGGATTAGTGCTTCAAAATATATCGCCCTTTCTTTACAACAAACAATTTTTCATTTGTTGGTAGCTTTTGTATTTATTCCAGGAGTGATACTATTAGTTTTTGATGGTAGGTACTTTGTTAGTCAAATCCAAACCACGGTGCAAACGGAGTTACAAACCAACGCAAAAACTATCACTAGCGCCATATCTAGATGGCATCAGCGACATCTCTTAGCTTTGAATACATTAGCTGAAGAATCGCTCATACCTGAAGCCACCACTGCTGCTAATACAGGGATTCAATCATCCGAACAGCTACAACAACAAATTAGCCTGATCGAGCAGTTGTTGCCAGATTTCGACAAAATTTATGCTACCGATGAATCGGGAACAATTTTAGCGGCTTCTTCTCCTTTTAATCCAACCCGTCGGCGGTTGCTCGAAGAAAGCAGAGAACATAAATATCTGATTACCCTGGCTCAAGAGCGATCGAGACCTTGGATGACTTCTATCCACAAAGATTTATTAATGGATGAACCTCATGTAGGATTAAATGTTCCCCTGCAAGTTCAAGGTCGTTTTATTGGAGTTATCCACGGTTCATTAGGATTGAGCAAGATAAAATCTCTCTACATTTTCCAGAGAAACAATCAGAAAGTTCGCATTACATTGCTAGATCAAAACAACAAAGTCATTGCGAGTAATCAATCCGACCAAAAGCTTTGGACCAGTCTTGAGGAGTCAAAGAACGGCAGCACTCGCACCTTAGAGGGAACCTTGCAGCAGTGGCTTCCTAGCAATGGCAACAATCCGATGATCCGTTGGAAAAACTCTCTGTATATAGAGGAATTTACAATTAGCTCCGAGCTGGACTGGAGAGTACGCTTAGAAATTCCAGCCGCTCCCTATGTCAAAAAATTACAAAATCGTTACAAGGCTGACTTTAGCATTCTACTCGTCATCACAATGTTGGCATTTTTGTTTGCCACGCTGGTAAGCGAACGACTGGTAAAGCCATTATCCTATTTAGCTATTGCGACAACTGACTTACCCAACAAGCTTTCAGAAGAAACATTTGAATGGAAACATAGCTCTGTTACAGAAATCAATGAGCTTGCTAGAAATTTTCAATTGATGGGAATCGTGCTTAATCAAAAATTTAGGGAGATTAAACACGCCAACGCTACATTAGAACAGCGGGTTCAAGAACGAACACAAACATTATCCAAAATCAATCTCTCCCTGAAAGCTGAAATTAAGAGACGTAAACAAGCCGAAGCTGAACTAAGAACAAGAGAGGCGGCGATACGAGCTTTATATGAAGTCACTGCTACCCAAAATCTCAATTTTGAGCAGCGCATCCAAGCGTTGATTGAGATGGGATGTCAGAATTTTGGGCTAGAAAGTGGCATCTTGGCTCGTGTGCAAGATAATACTTATGAGGTGATGGTGGCGCGATCGCCCGATCGAGTCCTGAAACCAGGTGATGTCTTTGATATTAAGGAAACTTTGTGCTGTGAAGCTTTAGACACAAATGAACCCCTAAACATCGAACATATAGGAATCTCCAAATGGCATTACCATCCTGCCTATCTTGCCCTTGGCATAGAAGCTTATATTGGAACACGAGTGTTAGTTGCAGGCAAAGTCTACAGTACCCTCAGCTTTTCTAGTAAATCTCCCCGTGCAGACAGCTTTAAATCTGCCCATGTGGAATTATTGAAGCTGATGGCTCAATGGATTGGTAGTGAAATTGAACGGCATCAGGCAGAAGTCGCTCTGCAAGCGAGTGAAGAGCGGTGGGAACTCGCCCTACGCGGTAGTAATGATGGGGTATGGGATTGGAACGTCAACACCAATGAAGTATTCTTCTCGGCTCGCTGGAAAGAGATGTTGGGCTACGAGGATCATGAAATTCCCAATCAATTAGAGGAATGGAGCAAGCGAGTTCATCCCGACGATATCGGATGGGTGATGCAAGCAATTCAAGATCACTTTCAGCGCCAAACTCCCTTTTATATTACAGAACATCGAGTGCTTTGCAAGGATGGGAGCTACAAATGGATTTTGGCTCGAGGGCAAGCGCTTTCGGATGAAGCGGGCAGAGTTGTCCGCATGACTGGTTCTCAAAGCGATATTACGAACCGCAAACAGTTAGAGCAGGAAATTCAAGCCAGAGAGCAATTATTGAATGCTTTCTTTAAAGGAGCTTCCCTAGCAGGGGTGGGGCTGTGTATATACGATCGGCAGTTTCGATTTTTACAAATCAATGAGGCACTAGCTGAAATTAATGGCCTCTCTGTGGAGGCTCACTTAGGTAAGACAACCGATGAGATATTGGGGCAATTTGCTCCTGGTGTAAATGCACTGTTACAACAGGTTTTAACGACAGGAAAACCTTCCATAAACTTGGAAATTAGCACAGAAGTAACCAGTCGAACAGGTGCCCAGCGCTACTGGCTCGTTTCTCAGTTTCCCATTTTCAAGGATGCAGAGCATCCTATAGCAGTGGGTTGCATTCTAATTGAAATTAGCGATCGCAAACGAGCCGAAGCGGAACTGCAACAAATGAGTGCGGCGCTAGAAAATGCCGTGGCAGGGATTTCTCGGCTGAACCCTCAAGGACGCTATATCTCTGTCAATGTGACTTATGCTGCCATCTGTGGATATCAGCCCGAGGAAATGCTAGGGATGGAGTGGCAAAGAACCGTTCATCCTGAAGATGTTGAGAAGATGGGGGCTGCTTATGAGCAAATGTTGAGAGAGGGCAGAGTCGAAGCCGAAGCTAGGGGAATGCGAAAAAATGGCTCTAGCTTCTATAAACAAGTGGTGATGGTCTCTGCTTATGACGAGCAAAATGTGTTTGTTGGACATCATTGCTTCATGAAGGATATTAGCGATCGCAAGCAGGCAGAAGAAGCACTACAACGACAGTTGCAAAAAGCCCTACTGCTGAAGCAAATTACCCAAGAAATTCGTCAAAGCCTTAATGCTGAGCAGATATTTGCAACGGCTGCTATTCAGATTGGGCAAACTTTTGGGGTGAGTCGCTGTTTAATTAGCACATACCAGGACAATCCACTGCCTCAGTTTCCTGTCGTTGCAGAGTATCTAGCAGTGGGATGTGCCCCCAGCGGGGAGCATGACATTCTGGTGGCCAGTCCTGCTTATACAAAACGGTTGATGGCTCAAGATGAAGCGATCGCCTCCCCGGATGTCTACTGCGAATCATTGCTCACCTGTGCTCATTCAAGTTGTACCAGTCTCAAATTGAGATCGACATTAGCAGTGCGAACCTCTTACCAAGGAGAACCGAATGGTGCCATTTGTTTGCACCAGTGCGATCGCTACCGTCATTGGACTACCGATCAAATCGAGTTGCTAGAATCAGTCGCGGCTCAAGTAGGAATTGCCCTAGCTCAAGCCCAATTACTAGAGCAAGAAACTCGACAACGAGAAGAATTAACTCTCAAAAACTTTGCCCTGGAGCAAACTAGACGGGAAGCAGAAGCTGCGAACCGAGCCAAAAGTGAGTTTCTGGCGATGATGAGCCATGAAATTCGCACTCCCATGAATGCGGTTATTGGTATGACGGGACTACTGCTGGATACAGAACTCAAGGCTCAACAGCGAGACTTTATCGAGACGATTCGCAATAGTGGGGATACGCTTCTGAGTATCATCAACGACATCCTGGACTTCTCCAAAATTGAGTCGGGCAAACTGGAGCTAGAAAAGCATCCCTTGAGCTTGAGAGATTGCATAGAAGGTGCGATCGACCAACTTGCAGTTAAAGCAGATGAGAAGGATATTGAGTTGGGCTACTTCATCCAGCCCCAGACTCCTAAGTTGATTTTGGGTGATGTCACCCGTCTGCGTCAGATTCTAGTTAACTTGCTCAACAATGCGATTAAGTTTACTGAAACTGGGGAAGTTACCATTTCCGTAGAAGCCTCTCTAGTTGATTCTGACAAAACAATTTCTGAGCCAGGAAACTTGTCAGAAAGCTTGTATGAAATCCAGTTTGCCATTCAAGATACAGGCATTGGTATTCCAGCCAATCGGCTCGATCGACTGTTCAAGTCTTTTAGTCAAGTAGATGCTTCGACGACTCGGCAGTATGGAGGGACTGGTTTAGGTTTGGCGATTAGTAAGCGACTTAGTGAAACGATGAACGGCACGATCTGGGTTGAAAGCCGAGGCAACATCGGAGGAACCCCTTCACAAAAATGGCAAGCCACTAACCTTAATCGAGTCACAATGGGTTCTACGTTCTACTTCACGATTGTGGCATCCTCTGTGGCTACTGAGTTAGCGGAACCGATGGAAATGGTACCAGAACTATCTGGCAAGCGTTTATTAATCGTGGATGACCAGCCCACTAACCGACAAATTCTGACGTTGCAAGCAGAGACTTGGGGGATGCAGAGTCTAGCTGCCCAATCGGCTGTCGAAGCGCTCAACTGGCTTGAGAGTGGAGAAACCTTTGATGTGGCTATTTTAGATATGCAAATGCCACAAATCGACGGTCTCACACTCGCCTCAGCCATCCACCAGCATCCTAAGTGCCACCGTTTACCCCTAGTGTTGCTGACTTCAATGGGCTACCCAGAAGCGAGTTCTTCAGCGCTTTCCACCCACTTTGCCGCTTTTTTAAGCAAACCTATCAAACAATCCCAGCTCTATCAAATACTGATCCATGTGCTACAAGCTCAACCGAAAAAAGTTCAACAACAACTTCCTATATCTGTTCAGGATGATATGAAACTGGCCCAGAGACTCCCACTGCGAATTCTTTTAGCAGAAGATCATCTGGTAAATCAGAAGGTGGCACTGCTGCTGTTAGAGCGTTTGGGATACCGGGCCGATGTTGCGGCCAATGGATTGGAAGTTTTGGAAGCCCTGAATCGCCAGCCTTATGATGTCGTGCTGATGGATGTACAAATGCCAGAGATGGATGGACTAGAAGCCACCCGTCGTATTTGCCAGGAGTGGCCGGCTCATACTCGTCCCAGGATTATTGCCATGACGGCGAATGCCATGCAGGGCGATCGCCAGGTTTGTCTTGATGCTGGCATGAATGACTATATCAGTAAACCGATTCGAGTAGAGGCTCTCACCCAAGCGCTGAGTCAGTGTCCACCCAACCCGGAACCGCAGCAGGCCCAAAAGGAGGAATCGGATAGCAACAAGCCAGAAATTGATGTGCCAGCGGTTAACCTCACAGAACTGCAAGCCTTCTGTAGCAGCATCGATCAAGATTCAACCCAGATTTTGAGCTTGCTGGCGAACTGCTACTTTGAGGAATCTCTAAAGTTGCTACAAGCTATGAAATTAGCGATCGCTCAAGCGGATACTCAAACCCTAAAGCGAGTGGCTCATACCCTCAAAGGCAGTAGTGCAAATCTAAGCGCAGCTCCTCTCGCCGAGCTTTGTAGCAGGTTAGAAGTTATGAGTACCTCTGGTGAACTAGATCGAGCCTCAACCCTATTGGCTGAAATCGAGGATGAGTACGATCGTGTCAAGAATACTCTCCAACAAGAACTACAAAAGAGGGAAACTAATCTATGAAAGTCAATTAAATAGGCATCTTTTTGTACCAGGACTTAGGCAACTGTCATCCGCGATGCCGCAACCGGGCTATGCGATCGCATACGCACGATCGAGCCTGATTCCAAATCTTTTAGCATCGGAATTATTCATATCATTTTTGGTAACACTCATACATGATGTTGACTGTTGACGGTTGACAGTCAACGCCGTTAACAGTCAACGCCGTGAACAGTGAACTCGAATTTACTATTTCAATGCTAACGGATTGGATATCATATATCTCTTCTCTGCATCTGCGTGAATCAGCGTGCATCCCTTGTCCGGGGCGGTTCATAAATTCTCTTTTTTTTACCGCAGATGAGGGCAGATAAACACAGATGCACCCAGATGAATTATATCAATTCCGGCTGCACCCTGCGTGATTGTTGAGTGTTGACTGTTTGCTGGATTTTACAACAATAATGACTAATGACTAATGACTAATGACTAATGACTGCTGTCGAAGCGGAATCTCGATCGCAAACTCAGTACCTTTCCCCAATTCCGAATTGCATTTTAAAACACCGCCGTGTTTCTCTACCACAATTTGGTAACTAATTGACAGTCCCAATCCAGTACCTTTTCCCACTGCCTTAGTCGTGAAAAAAGGGTCAAATATGCGTTGTCTCATAGATTCCGAAATTCCCGTACCGTTATCAGAAATCCGAATCAGCGCGCTAGGAATAGTACCATTAAGTTGACCGACAGCAGTCGAGATTTTAATTTGAGGAGCTACAGATTGACCAGCGCGCAACTTGTGCGATTCCAAAGCATCGATCGCATTCCCAATTACATTCATGAATACCTGATTCAACTGTCCCGCATAACACTCAACTCGAGGCAAAATGCCGTATTCTTTCACTAGCACAATGTTTGAACTGTCCGCATTAGATTTCAGCCTGTGCTGTAAAATTAACAGCGTGCTGTCAATGCCCTCGTGAATATCAACCGCCTTCATTTGACTTTCGTCAAGACGAGAGAAATTCCTTAAAGACAGAACTATTTGACGGATGCGATCGGCTCCCACCTTCATTGACAATAGCAATTTTGGCAAATCTTCTAGCAGAAATTCCAAGTCAATATCTTCACTCAATTTGTCTATTTCAGGACTATAATCTGGATATTGCTGCTGGTAAAGTTCCAGCAAGCTCAGTAAGCTAGCAGTATATTCACTAGCGTGATTGAGATTGCCGTAAATAAAATTAACCGGATTGTTAATTTCGTGAGCAATCCCGGCTACCAGTTGCCCCAAACCAGACATTTTTTCAGTTTGAATCAATTGAGCTTGAGTCTGCTGCAAATCCTTTAAACTTTGAGCGATTTGTTCTGCTTGGCGTCGGGTTTGAGCGAGCAAATCGGCTTGTTGGATAGCTACGCCTAACTGATTGGCAATCTGAGCTAAAAAGTTAACTTCTGAACTTTCCCAACAGCGGGGCCCAGAATGTTGATAGGCTGTCAATAAACCCCAAAGTTCTTGTCCTACAAAAATCGGCGCGATCGCATAAGCCTTCACCTGAAATTGCTCTAAAATACGGACATTACACTCGGAGTGACAAGCTTGATAGATATCGTCAACGGCTATAGTTTCATTATTCAGATACTTGCCGCCTTGGTTTGACTGCAAATAAGTATCTTGCCAAGCCGTATTGATACCTTCCCCTACCCATTTCATCCAGCCATTTTTTACAAACTCGGCAATATATTGACCGCTAAAATCAGGATTTAAGCGATAAACCGCTATTCTATCGACTTGCATAAACTGACAAACTTCTTGAGTAGCAGTCTTAAAAATCGCGTTGATATCGAGAGATTCTCGAATCTTAGCCACCACTTCAAACAGTATCCGCTGTTGCTCGGATGCCCACTGCAAATCAACTGATTGCTGCCGCGTTTTAGCCAACAAATCTGCTTGTTCTAATCCTACACTCAACTGAATTCCAACTTGCGTAGCAAACTGAATTTCCGAAGTGTTCCAATGGCGCAAACCGCTGCACTGGTGCACGCACAGCAAACCCCAAAGTTCGCTGCCATTCATCAGCGGCATAATCACCTGAGCTCTAATTTGAAATTGAGCTAAAAGAGCAACATGGCAGTCTGAAAGTCCAGAATTTTCGATATCTTGTAGCACTTGTATCTGTCCCTGACTATATTTTTTGGCATATTTTTCGCTAAAAAAATGATCGCGAACTTTTACATTCATTGCCGAAGAAAAACCAGGCAAAACATCTTCGGTAATAAATTCGCCTTCATTAAAATTTAAACTAGGATCGAAGCGATAAATGCCAACTCTATCGGCCTTTAATACCCGTCGCAATTCTGTAGTTGTAGTACGAAAAATTGTATTTAAATCGAGAGATTGTCGAATCTTAGCAACTACCTCAAACAGTATTCGCTCCTGCTCTGCTACCCGCTGCAATTCAACTGCTTGCTGCTGAGTTTGAGCGAGCAAATCTGCTTGTTCTATGGCGATACTGAGCTGAGCGGCAATTTGGGTAGCAAACTTAATTTCGGAAGATTCCCAGTTGCGGGGAGCCGAACATTGGTGTACGCACAGCAACCCCCAAAGGTCGTTGCCTTTCATAATCGGTGCAACTAAAGTAGCTTTGATCTGAAATTGCTCCAAGACTTTGTGAAAGCAATCTTGCAGTCCGGCCTGTCTGATGTCAGACATGGCGTGAACTCGCCCCTGAGAATAGAGATTGGCGTAGTTTTCTCCAAAGCAGCGATCGTCCACTTTGACTGCCATTGCTGACACAAAATTTGGCAAAACATCTTCGGCAACGAATTCGCCGTCCTTAAATTCTGATGCGGAATCGAAGCGGTAAACTGCCACTCGATCGGCATTTAAAGCCCGTCGCACTTCCTGGGACATCGTGCTAAAAATCTTGTTCAAGTCGAGGGATTTCCGCATTTTAGCCACCACTTCAAACAGCACTTGCTGCTGTTGGGTCAACTGCTGTAGTTGAGCGGTGCGCTTTTGAACTTGATTTTCTAAGTTTGTGTTAAGTTCCTCTATTTGTTGATCGAGTTGGTAGTGGTTAATAGCATTAGAAAAGTGCGTGCCCAAAATTTGGAGCAATTCAATTTCTTCACCCTTCCATTCGCGAATTTGGGCAGTTTTTGATTCTTTCCACGCTTCAAAAGATATCCGAGATTGGGCGAGCCGCGCGTCGCTATCAAACTGTCTAGCCCAGAGAGTTTCGGTGTCAAATTCTTCTCGAAAAATGGTCAAGTAACCGAATATTTGCTGGCGGGCTCTGAGCGGTACGATTAAAATGCTGCGAATTTTGGTCGATCGAAATGCAGGTTGCAGGCTTCTCAAACTGCTAATTTGGTACAAGTCGGGAATTGCCCAAACCTGTTGCTGGCCGGATTTAAAATATTCGTGCCAGACGCTGTATTGCTCAACCTGCGGGTATTTTGCCGAAATTGGCATCTTCGGCCCTGAGCCGCAAGTGTAGACTGTGAGTTCGCCAGTGGAGTTATCCGAATAGGGAACTAGATTCGTAACCGGGCTGCTGTCGGAAACGAATGGTGTGGCGAAAATGCACAGCCTGCCGCCGGCTGCATCTAGTGCTGCTACCGATTCTGCCAAAGCTGTTTGGAGTTCAATCGCTGGCTGGGAGTTAAGGGCTGCGGCGACGCGGTTGACGGCAGCTTCCCGTTGAGCTTTCGCCATCGCTCGGGCCAG
The DNA here is from genome assembly GCF_036700325.1 of Microcoleus sp. Z1_B2. NCBI lineage: Bacteria > Bacillati > Cyanobacteriota > Cyanophyceae > Oscillatoriales > Microcoleaceae > Microcoleus > Microcoleus sp. Z1_B2. The sequence goes on along the minus strand of NZ_JAUBOQ010000042.1, from coordinate 50,445 downwards.
GAGGGTTGATTGGGTTATGGCGACGCCAAGCTGATCTGCTACCATCTGAACGCCTTGGAGTTCGTTTTCTGCCACACTCCGGGACTCGGAGTGGTGAGATACCAACAACCCCCAGAATTCTTCGCCGTGAAAAATTGGTACTACTAAGCAAGCCTTGACGCCCAGTGCAGTCAAGTATTCAGCGTGGCAGGGGTCAACTGCACGAAAGTACATTTCGTCGGGCAGTAGTTGGCCGGAAACCGCCTCGCGGCGCGGACTTTGGCCTAGCTGCCCGGAATCTATATCGACGATCGATCGCACCTGTAGTTGGGCGAACAGTTCGCGGGCGTGAGGGGGAATATCGTCTGCTGGAAAATGCAAACCCAATAGGGAGGGCAAGCGGTTGCCGTTAATTGATTCGGCAATCACTTCACCGCTACCGTCGCTATGAAATTTGTAGATTTTTACTCTGTCTGTTCCCAAGAAGGATTGAACTTCGGCTGCTGTTGCGCTGAGAATTTCGGGTAGTTCTAGAGAGTGGCGAATGCGGTTGGCGATGCGTTCGAGCAAATTTGCTCGATCGAACCTCACCTTGACATTTTCGATCTTTAATGAGTCCATTATTAATTTTTTGCTTTCCTAGCAATAATAGTAAGCGGCCCAAAAGTTTTGTGCCTGTTAAAAAATTCGGCAAGCACAGCCATTTAATAAAATATAAATATCCTGATGGCGATCGTCGATTAGTTTTGCACCTGTAGCGATCTGCCTTAAAATTGCAACTTTTCAGTGCAACTTTCCATTTGTGTGGGATTACAACTTTTCTACTTTAAATATAAACTTTGTAGAGCCTGCGTTGCAAGCTCTATACCCCAAAAGATTAAAATTGTCAAGTTTCAAGACTTGTAGAGTTATTCACCGCCAGCGATGAAAGTCGCACCGAAATATCTCAGTTCTGGATGCAAAACCTGGCTGAGGAACGAGCTGACGGAAAGAAACAGCATGGAATTCAACAGGTTAACTCAGAAACCGGGTTTGTAGGTCTAGGATTGTATCTGCAGCTAGCGGGTTCGGAGAACAGTCGATCGACAATCCGCAGCTTTTTGAGATATTTTTAGATCAAAAAAAAGCTCCTGCCGTTAAGCAGGAGCCTTTTTCAACTAGACAATCAAATCAGAAATAAATTCGATCGATTAGTCTAAGTCTGGCATAGCCAGCACTGGTTCATTTTCGCGATCGATACCCTTCTCAAAGCCAGCGACAGCCGCGCGAGCGCGACCAGCGTGCCACAAGTGGCCGACCAAGAAGAAGAAACCCATCACAAAGTGGAAACAGGCCAGCCAAGAACGAGGAGAAGTGAAGTTAAACGAGTTAACTTCAGTCGCCACACCGCCCACAGAGTTCAAAGAACCCAAAGGAGCGTGAGTCATGTACTCAGCAGCGCGGCGAGCTTGCCAAGGCTGAATGTCATTCTTGATTTTGTTCAAGTCCAAACCGTTAGTACCGCGCAAGGGTTCCAACCAAGGGCCTTGGAAATCCCAGAAACGCATCGTTTCACCGCCGAAAATGATTTCGCCAGTAGGAGAGCGCATCAGGTATTTACCCAGACCGGTGGGGCCTTGTGCAGAACCGACGTTAGCACCCAAGCGTTGGTCGCGGATCAGGAAGGTCAAAGCTTGCGCTTGAGAAGCTTCCGGGCCCGTCGGGCCGTAGAATTCGCTGGGGTAAGCAGTGTTGTTGAACCAGACAAAGCAGCAAGCGATGAAGCCCATCAGGGACAAAGCACCCAAGCTGTAAGACAGGTAAGCTTCGCCAGACCAGATTAAGGCACGGCGAGCCCAGCCGAAAGGCTTGGTCAAAATGTGCCAAACACCGCCAGCGATACAAATCAGGCCCAGCCAGATGTGACCGCCGATGATGTCTTCCATGTTGTTGACGCTGACAATCCAGCCTTCGCCACCAAAAGGAGAGCGAACCAAGTAGCCAAAAATCACAGCCGGGTTCAGAGTGGGGTTCGTGATAATACGCACGTCCCCGCCGCCTGGAGCCCAAGTGTCATAGACACCGCCGAAGAACATGGCCTTAGCAACCAGCAGCAAGCAACCGCCACCCAACAAAATTAGGTGATAGCCGATGATGTTGGTCATCTGGTTCTTATCTTTCCAGTCGTAGCCGAAGAACGAAGAGTATTCTTCGAGAACTTCCGGGCCGCGAACGGCGTGATAAATGCCGCCCAAACCGAGAACAGCAGATGAAATCAAGTGAAGAACGCCGACTACGAAGAACGGGAAGATATCAGTGACTTCACCGCCGGGGCCTACGCCCCAACCCAAAGTAGCGACGTGGGGCATCAAAATTAAGCCCTGTTCGTACATGGGCTTTTCTGGGATAAAGTGAGCGACTTCAAACAAAGTCATTGCACCGGCCCAGAACACGATCAAGCCAGCGTGAGCGACGTGGGCGCCCAGCAGTTTGCCGGAGAGATTGATCAAACGAGCGTTGCCAGACCACCAAGCGAACCCGGAGGATTCTTGGTCGCGACCGCTTGCGTAGGAATTAGAGAGCGTTACCACCCGGTAGAACCTCCAACGATTTTAGATTTTGGATTTTGGGTTTTTTGTTCCCTAGTAGGGCACGGGAGTACCGCGCCTGCGCCAGGGAGTAGGGATTTGGATTTCAGATTAATTTAAAAAAACTAAATGAATATGAAATCCAAATCCTGATTTTTTTAAAGTGCGTTACCGCGAGGCAGAACTTCTTCAGGGAAGATGAAGTTTTCGTGGGGTTGGTCAGTCGGAGCCATCCAAGCACGAATGCCTTCGTTAAGCAGAATGTTCTTAGTGTAGAACGTTTCAAACTCAGGATCTTCAGCAGCGCGTAATTCTTGTGATACGAAGTCATAGGCGCGCAGGTTTAATGCTAAACCGACGATGCCAATGGAGCTCATCCACAAGCCTGTGACAGGTACGAACAGCATGAAGAAGTGCAACCAGCGTTTGTTGGAGAAGGCAATTCCGAAGATTTGCGACCAAAAACGGTTGGCTGTAACCATCGAGTAGGTTTCTTCTGACTGAGTTGGGTTGAAGGCGCGGAAGGTGTTTGAGCCTTCGCCGTCTTCAAACAAGGTGTTTTCTACGGTTGCACCGTGGATGGCGCACAACAGCGCACCGCCCAAGATGCCTGCAACGCCCATCATGTGGAAGGGGTTGAGCGTCCAGTTGTGGAAGCCTTGCAGGAATAGCAAAAAGCGGAAAATTGCTGCGACGCCGAAACTGGGGGCGAAGAACCAGCCTGATTGACCCAAGGGGTAAAGCAGGAACACCGAAACAAACACGGCGATGGGGCCGGTGAATGCTAGGGCGTTGTAGGGACGGATGCCGACTAAACGGGCGATTTCAATCTGACGCAGGCAAAAGCCGATCAGTGCGAAGGCGCCGTGGAGGGCGACAAATGTCCACAGCCCGCCGAGTTGGAACCAGCGGGTGAAGTCCCACTGTGCTTCGGGGCCCCACAGGAACAGCAGGGAGTGTCCGAGGCTGTTGGCTGGGGTGGAGACTGCTACGGTGAGGAAGTTGGCTCCTTCGAGGTAGGAGCTTGCCAAACCGTGGGTGTACCAGGATGTGACGAAGGTGGTGCCTGTTAGCCAGCCACCGATGGCTAGGTAGGCGCAGGGGAATAGCAGGATGCCAGACCAGCCTACGAAGACGAAGCGATCGCGTTTGAGCCAGTCGTCGAGGACATCAAATATGCCTCTTTCGTTCTGGGCGCGTCCGACTGCGATTGTCATTGGGGTAAAATCCTTTTGCTTGTTAAAAGACCAAGGTTTCTAATTAAAGTTAACATAACTATATATTAGAAGTTCATAATTTTTCAACTAGAACAGCAGAGTTCCCCCACTAGAGGCGTACTCGATGAAAGGGTGGTTGAGAGGAAGGCCATCTTGGTTGACGATGCTCAGCAACTATCGAACTGACCCTTCGTCGCCCAGGGGCGAGGTGGCGGTGGTTGAGGACAATCCCGATCGATCGCGATCTCGTAGCCGAAGGGTGACGCTCGGTGGGCTAATTGAATTAAGATTTGGCTTTAAGGCTGTTTAATTTTATGACTGCAAAAACAATGACCTCGATCGATCCTGTCCTGCGCTACCCGGTTTTGGGCTCCCGCCGCTTCAGCAATTACTGGTGGGCGACGGTGGTCAGCATTGGAGGGACTGGTTTCCTGCTGTCGGGCATTTCCAGCTACTTGCACGTTAACCTGCTGCCTTTTGCTGACCCGACTCAGCTCATTTTCATCCCCCAAGGCATTGCGATGGGTTTCTACGGTGTCTGTGGCGTGCTGTTGGCGCTCTACCTGTGGCTGACTATTCTCTGGGATGTCGGTGGCGGTTACAACGAGTTCGATCGCCAAACTGGTAACATTCGGATCTTTCGCTGGGGTTTTCCCGGCAAAAACCGCAAAGTTGATTTTAATTGCAAGACATCGGAGGTGCAATCTGTGCGGGTAGACATTAAAGAAGGTCTCAATCCCCGCCGCAGTATTTATCTTAAGCTCAAAGACCGCCGTCAGTTTCCCCTGACTAGAGTCGGACAGCCGATTGCTTTGTCTGAAGTGGAAAATCAAGCGGCCGAATTGGCTCGATTTTTGCAAGTTCCCCTAGAAGGACTTTAGGGATTTGCGATTGGCGATTTGATATCTGAGATTGGTAATGTCTCGTAGGGTGCGCCGGGCCGCGCACCTTACCTACCTGGTAAGTGAAAAAGATTTATCTGCGAGTAAGCCTGTTACCAGTTTTTGAATCTATCAATTAACAATACTTCCGACAGTTTTTGATAGCCAACCGTAGAATAAGGCTTTCAAGGCTCCAAGGCAAGTTCGCTACCAAAGGAAAATCGCGGGTTTCAGACTGCGAACTAAAAACACTCCGGACTATTGAATTAAAATCTTTAGTTGCAAAGTCCGTAATTGACTCAAAGTGAAATACAAATGCAAATGCAAATCAAAATTCAGCGGTGGTTGTTCTCACTTTTAATAATTGGCGCGTTGTTTGTCGGAGGATGCGGTAGTTCCCCTGTGGCAAACTCGACTCCGACATCGAATCCGGTGTCGGGTGAAAATATTTCTTTGTCTCCGTCTCCGTCTCCTTCTCCTGCTGCTGCTGTAGCGGCGAGTTCGCAATTTAGCAATTTGCCACGCTTGGACGGAAAAGCAACGGTGGTGATGACGGTTAAAGGTGCTCCTATTACGATCGAACTCGACGGCACAAATGCGCCAATTACTGCGGGCAATTTTGTCGATTTGGTTCAGAAAGGAGTCTACGACGGGCTGGTATTTCACCGAGTCGTGCGGGAACCTCAGCCTTTTGTAGTTCAAGGGGGCGACCCCCAGGGTAAAGACCCTAAATTCCCTACGGCGCGACTGGGAACTGGTGGTTTTATTGACCCGAAAACTACTGTAGAACGCAGGATTCCTCTGGAAATTAAAGCTCAAGGTGCTGCCAATCCGACTTACAGCGCGACGCTACAAGAAGCTGGGGTTAAGGAGAAACCCGTGTTGATGCACAGTCGCGGGGCTGTGGCTATGGCTCGATCGCAGAGTCCTGATTCGGCTTCTTCTCAGTTTTACTTTACTTTGACGGATGTACCGTTTTTGGACGGTAGCTATGCAGTTTTTGGGTACGTGAAGCAAGGGATGGATGTTGTTGATAAGATTGAAGCGGGCGATCGCATTGAGAAGGCTACTGTTACTCAGGGTTTGGAAAATTTTAAGCCTGTTCAGTAGTCAGTAGTCAGTAGTCAGTCGTCATATCAATTCCGGTTGCACAATGGAGATGATTGTTGACTGTTGACTGTTGAGTCGGAGTAGAAAAACTGACTGATTGTTGACGGTTGATGGTTGACTCGATTTTATGATTCCGATGCAACCGGAAACGATATCAGTCGTTGGTCGTTGGTTAGTAGTTAATAATTTGTTCCAATCATAAATAACTAATAACTAATAACTAATGACTAATGACTAATGACTAAAAATTTGGGAATCTGAGGGCTGATGTGGATGTTGTTATTACGGGAATTGGCCTGGTTTCTGCTTTAGGCACTCTGGATTGTAGCTGGAAAAGATTGTTGTCTGGGGAATCAGGAATTCGGCAACATCAACCTTTTATAGAACTTGAACGGCGACCTTTGGCTTTAATTGGCACAAAACCGACCGATTTAATAACTTTAATTCGGCAGGTTTTAGCAGATGCTTTGCAAGATGCTAATTTGACTTTGCCTTTGCCTGATTGCGGAATTGTTATTGGCTCTAGCCGCGGGTTTCAGGCAAATTTGGAACAGTTGGCGAGGGAAGGAAGTTCGGCAACGGATTCTGTAACGGATGTAACGGATGTCAGGAAGAAGGAAGAGGGAAGAAGGAAGAAGGAAGAAGGAAGAGGGGAGAAGGAAGAGGAAAGAGAATTCTCAATGCCCAATTCCCAATTCCCCATGCCCCATGCCCAATTCCCAATTACCAATTCTCAATTTGTGAATTTTTTGCCTCACATGGGGGCGATCGCAGGGGCGAGGGCAATTGGCTCAACGGGGCCGGTGCTGGCGCCGATGGCTGCTTGTGCGACGGGCATACAGTCGATCGCCCGTGCTGTTGATTTAATCCGCACTGGTGAGTGTCAGCGGGCGATCGCAGGTGCTGTGGAAGCGCCTATCACACCGCTGACTCTGGCTGGATTTAGCCGGATGGGTGCTTTGGCAAACAATGGGTGCTATCCCTTTGATGAAAATCGGGAAGGCTTTGTGCTCGGTGAAGGCGGGGCTTTATTTGTATTAGAATCGGCCGAGTTGGCAAGGCGTCGTGGTGCTAAAATTTACGGTCGAGTTTCTGGTTTTGGCTTGACAAATGATGCTTGCCATGCTAATGCGCCGGAGCTGGGGGGGAAAAGTGCGATCGCGGCGGTAAATCAATGTTTGAAACGCAGTAATTTAGCTGCGATTGATATAGATTTTATTCATGCTCACGGTACTGCAACTGAGTTAAATGACCGACACGAAGCACTGTTAATTGAGAAGTTATTTCACCCAGGAGTTGCTGTTAGTTCGACTAAGGGGGCGACGGGTCATACTTTGGGAGCTTCGGGAGCTTTGGGCGTGGCTTTTTGTTTGATGAGTATTAAATATCAGATGTTGCCGCCTTGCGTGGGAATGAAAAAACCGGGGTTTGAATTAGATTTTGTTCGCTGTGCGCGATCGGCTATTGTCAGAAATGCGGTTTGTTTAAGTTTTGGCTTTGGCGGGCAGAATGCTGCGATCGTTTTATCGGGCGATCGTTAATTTTTGTAAACTTGGTCGATCGGCATTTAAATTACACGATCTCTCTACAGTTAAAATCTTCTGAGGTGGCCGGAGAACCCCCCCACATCGAATTTAAATCTCAAAAATAGTACAATTTATGTATTTTAGTCAATTAACTGAGAATTTTGGTGAGATTGCTGGTGCTGCTATGCTAGTCTGGCTCTCCATCCCGACGCTAATCCTTGCGTCAAAGCCTCGGAGGCTAGAAAAGAGAGCCAGATTAAAGCAGTATTGTATTTTAGTGAACAAACCTGACGGTCAACTGAGTACAGTTAGACCGCAGGCTTCTTTTTCCTTTTTTTCAAAGGCTTTTTATAGTGAGGTAGTTCCACCCCCACTTGCTAATATAGTATCAGAGTATTTCCCGATCATCAATGGGTATAAAAGAAATAATTGTCGGTTTCCGTACCTACACCCGACGCTTCTTTCCATCACGCGGGCGTAATTTATTCGGGGTACTTCGCGCAGCGCTCAAATTAATCCCCTCTAAATATACCGAGGGACTTCCCGGCTGGTAGTTAAATTAAGTCTCAGGTATTTTCACATGGATCTGGCCTCTCATCGATTTATGTCTTATTTTGAACCAGAGCAAGCTGCTCACCTTTGCCAAATAGCTGTTTTGGAGAGTTTTGCTGAGGAAACGCTGGTTTTTGAAGAAGGAGAAACAGCGGATTTTTTATATCTAGTTTTAGAAGGTAAAGTCGAGTTTAGCAAGCGGATTGAAAATCATAAATATCAAACTGTTGCTGTCGCTAACCCAGACGATTATTTTGGCGAACTCGGAGTTTTAGACGGAGAGCCTCGCAGTGCTAGAGCTGTTGCAGTTGCAGGATCGACTTTGGCCAAAATAGCCCGTGAAGAACTAATAACAACTCTCCAGTTTGCTAAAGGCAGTTCGGTGATGCAAATGTTTAGTTTCATTACTAAAAATTTACGGGATACCACGGATCAATATGTTAGCCAATTGGTACACAAACAAAAAATGGTATTGGTTGGAGAAATGGTGAGTACAATTATTCACGATTTCAAAAGTCCTTTTACCGGAATAAAACTCTCTAGTGAAATGCTCAAAGAAATGCACCCGGATGAGGAAACTCAGGAGTGGTGTGAACTTATTCAATTGCAGGTTCATCGAATGTTGGGGATGGCTGAAGAAGTATTAGAATTTTCGCGTGGGAATTCTGTATTAAATAAAAAACCAGTTAATCTAATTCAGACCTTGCAGCAGTTTGAAAAGTTGAACCGAGTTTATTTTGAAGCAGCAAAAGTAGATTTGGTAGTACGGGTGACAGAAGTGATAGTGGAAGCGGACGAGAATAAGATTTTGCGCGTTTTACAAAATTTAGTTGGGAATGCTGTTGAGGCTTTTGGCGGAAGAGGGGGGCGGGTGGAGATTGCGGTGACACAAACTGAGGAGTGGGCAGAAATTAGCATTTACGATAACGGCCCCGGCATTCCGCCGACAATTAAGGACAAGTTATTTGAACCGTTTGTGACTTATGGTAAACGGACTGGTACTGGGTTGGGAACGGCAATTGTTAAGTCGATCGTTGAGGCTCACAAAGGGCAAATTACTTATGAGTCAGAGGACGAAAAAGGAACAACTTTTTACATTCGCTTGCCGAAAAATATGGTTTTAGCAGAGCAAAAATAAGTAGGTAGGAAGATATATACTTAGGAGTTTCTCACTAAGCGTCAGAGACTTGGTTGATGAGTAGATATCTTGGTATCCCACAAGATTTTTCTAATGAACCGGGTTGAAAAGCTTAAGTCCTAATACTGTATAGCGACTTGCAGGATCTAGTAGAATTGAATTAACGAAATGCTAAAAATCTGATGCCAGTTACTATTCAAACCTTACCCACAGAAGTTATCAATTTAATTGCCGCCGGCGAAGTGATTGACTCGATCGCCTCCGCGGTACGAGAATTAGTTGAAAATTCTCTGGATGCTGGCGCAACTCGCATCGTTGTTTCTGTCTGGCCCGAACAGTGGCGGGTGCAAGTTGCAGATAATGGTACGGGAATGGATCTGGAAAATTTGCAGCAGGCGGCTTCGCCTCACAGTACGAGCAAAATTACCACGGAAGCTGACCTTTACAAAATTGCTACTTTGGGATTTCGTGGGGAAGCTTTGCACAGTTTAGCTCAGTTGGGCTGTTTGGAGGTTTTGAGCCGATCGAATGATTTGGGATTGGGGGATTTTTCGGAAAATCAAGATTCGGCGCCAACCCCCGCCAAATCTTCCTTTAACAAGGGGGGAATGGAAAATGCTCGATCGGGCTGGCGGGTGGTTTACAATAACGCAGGCGTTGCTGTAGAGGTGGAAACAGCGGCGATCGCTCCTGGTACGGTGGTGACTGTTGATAATTTGTTTGGCAATTGGCCTGTGCGCCGCAGTTTTTTGTCGCCGGCACAGCAAATGCGATCGATCCAATTAACTCTTCAGCAAATTGCTATTTGTCACCCGCACGTTAATTGGCAGTTGCGTCAAGGAAATACGCCTTGTTTGCACGTAACTCCTGGTAGCACAGCGGAACAACTTTTACCTCAATTTGTGCGCGGTGTGCGATCGAGCGATTTGCAGTATTTAAAGTTAGATTTGCCTGCGAGTCCTCAAAATCAGAAAGCAGCAAATTTCTTGCTAGAAACTCAACTTGTGGGCGCTACAGTTAAACCTAATTACCAATTCCCAGTTGCTACTTCTCAATTCCAAATGCCTAATTCCCAGTGTTTGGAGTTAGTAATTGGTTTGCCCGATCGCTGTCACCGCAGGCGGCCGGATTGGGTGAAAGTTGGGGTGAACCGGCGAGTTGTGCGATCGCCCGAATTAGAGCAAACTATTCTCAGCGCCTTTGCCCGCACTTGTCCGCGCGATCGCTATCCCGTGTGTTTTGTCCACCTGCAAATCTCCCCTTCGGAAATCGACTGGAACCGCCACCCGGCTAAGGTTGAAATTTATCTGCACGATCCGAGTTTTTGGCAAGCGCAAGTTAGCGCGGCAATTACTCGTGCTTTGCACCTGAATGATGATGTTTTGCCGCCTGTCCCTATTCCCGATCGAGTGGGACAATTGCTGAAGGCGTCGGAACAAAAAAGTGCTTACAGTGTCGGGATTTCGGCTAGGGAGAATGATGACGGCGGCGAACAGGAAAAAGCTAATAAAATAGGATTGATGGAATTGAGGGCGATCGCTCAAGTTCACAATACTTACATTGTTGCCGAACATTCCAGCGGAATGTGGTTGGTGGAACAACACATCGCTCACGAGCGCGTTTTGTACGAGCAATTGTGCGCGGCTTGGCAGCTAAAATGTCTCGAAAAACCAGTGATTCTCAGTCAATTATCTGCACTGCAAATTGAGAATTTATCTCGCTTGGGTTTGGAAGTAGAAAGTTTTGGGGAACAGCTATGGGCTGCCCGCGAAGTTCCTGAATTGTTAGCCGATCGAGATGACTGTGCGGATGCGCTTTTTGAACTCAGTAAAGTCGCAGATTTACAAGCGGCTCAAGTTGCGACTGCTTGCCGTAGCGCTATGCGAAACGGTACTCCTTTGAGTCTTTCCCAAATGCAAAATTTGTTGGATGAATGGCAGCAAACTCGCAATCCGCGCACTTGTCCTCACGGCCGCCCTATCTATTTTGCTTTGGAAGAATCGACTCTGGCTCGGATTTTTCGCCGCAGTTGGGTGATTGGTAAAAGTCACGGGATTTGAAGGTTAAAAGTTAAGCTGTAAGGTGCGCGTTACATACAGGACTGTTTTTTTTGAACCGCAGAGGGCGCAGAGAACGCAGAGAGGAAGAGAAGAGAGATGTTTTTAATATTTTTTTGGGCAACTGGATATTCGTATAAAATGTCAATTAAAATCAAATAAATCATAAATATGGATTTTCCGATCGCCCGACAACTATTTTATCGAGAAATAAATCAGCCTGATGGCTCGATCGACCTGGCGAAAGCTGCTCTTTATATGGCTTTGGAAGAATACCCAAATTTAGAGCCAGAGGAGTATCTCAACGCTCTTGACACGATCGCAGATGAAGTGCGCGATCGCCTGCCGACACAGAATTATCCGCTGCGGATTATTCAAACTATTAACGCCTATTTATACGGGGAGTTGCTGTTTGCGGGCAATGATGTTGATTATTACGACCCGCGCAATAGCTTTTTGAATGAAGTTCTCGATCGGCGTACTGGCATTCCAATCTCTTTATCTTTGGTTTATTTGGAGGTTGCTAAGCGGATTGATTTTCCGATGGTGGGAATTGGGATGCCAGGACATTTTTTAATTAGACCGGATTTTGAAGATGCTGGTATTTTTGTTGATGCGTTTAACGGCGGCGAAATCTTATTTCCTGAAGATTGTCAAGCCCGACTTTCTCAAATTTATGGGCAACCTATGGAGTTGCAGACGACTTTTCTCGCCCCGGTAAGTCGCCGACATTTGTTGGGACGAATGCTGGGAAATCTGAAGGCTATTTACTTGCAACAGGGAGATGCTGTGAGGGTACTCTTGGCGATTGAACGGATTTTGCTGCTGTTTCCCGATGCGCTGGGGGAACGGCGCGATCGCGGAATTCTCTATTATCAACTGGGACGCTTGGTAGAAGCGCGCCACGATTTGGAATTATACCTGAGAAATGCTCCGAATGCTCCTGATGCTTCTAGAATTCGCCAATTGGTCGATCGGCTCGATCGGGATCTTTGAACTTAAATTCGCTATATGTCGCACAGCACACTATAAGACATAAAAGTGACACTCAATAAACTGCTGCCTGACGACCAAATTTCGCTTTTATCATTTTTGCCATGGGATCTAAAATTTGGCAAAAAATTAACTATAACATATTAATTGTCAATTAAAACCTATCTTTTGATAGGTTGAATTTCCTTGACTTGACTGTAATATCATAGGTCATTTACGCAAATCCCGATTCGACTTTCCCGACTGATATCCGCACAGATATCCGCACAGAAGAGCGATCTAAAAAGTATTTTGACCTAAAGAGGCACAAACTCATGAACTTTCAGTTTCAACAAGGTTATCTCAACGGAATGCAATCGCTGTCAGTCCATTTAACCAAAAGAATGTCAAAGTCTTTATCATTAGGTTTGGCGCTTTTGCTGGGAACAAGTGCAGTATTCCTAAGCAGCGGCAAAGCCTTTGCATTAGATAATGTTACCGTAAAATACGGTGCTGTTGACGTAACACTACCGATGAGCGATTTGCAAAGCTTTGTACAAACTGGCAAGGCTTCCTCTCAACTGCAAAGCGTTCTGAGTCTGGCGAAACAAACTCCCGAGTCGGTGCGCGAAATATTAACGCGAGAAGTGCCTTTAGATTCCCAATTAGTAGCGCGGCTAGCAAGCACTTATTTTGGGGAAATAGTTTTCAAACAATTGGGGGAGGTTGCTTATGCGCCGACTGCTCGGCTTCAAAGCGTGCCCGCACTGCGCGATGCTTTAGTCGCAGCTTCCAAAGATGGCAAAATATCGCTGATTGAAGTAATGCAAAATTACAGCCCTGCGGCTTTAGAAGTTGACGGCAATCAAGCGATGGCTATCTACGAACGAGTGATTAAAGATGTGCAAGATTTGCAAGCTTTGTATCAAAATTCCCCGGCTTTGCAAAATACGGCTAACCAAGCCGTGAATTCGGCGAGAGAAATGATTTGTCAGCCCAATCCAGCGGGAAGTGCGAAGTAAATAACTGAAGTTGGAGGGAAGGGGGAGTCGGGAATTGGAAATTGGGAATGGGTGCTTTTTTTCGTATTAGCTGTAGCTTTCAGCTATTAGCAATTACTCATCATCCATTCCCAATTCTTCGGCTACGCGAGGGTAAAAGTTCCCAATTACCCATTATTCATTACCCCTTACCCATTCTTTGAGATAGTTGCTCGGCTACCCGCTTTAGTCGGCGGAGTTGGTCTTTCATATCTTTTTCTGTCCAAGGGGCTGCAAAACGATTGAAACCAAATCTAATTAAACGATTGGGAATTTGAAATTCAAAGCGGTTAATCAAGAGAGTACCTTGGATTTGCGGCTGGCATTCCCAACGATCGCATCCTTTGAAAAATCCGTCAAACCCCCAAACAATTAAACCTGGTTGTCGCTCCAACACAACACTTTCTAAAGAGGGTTGCAAAACAGGAATTTTTATGATAAATAAGCTGCGACTTCCTACGGCAGTATCCCATTCGCCCTGGGGATCGCAGCGTAGCAGGGGATTGAGCCACTTGTGCATTAAAGTGCGATCGACTATACATTGCTCCACCAAGGTAGCAGCAGCGCGAATTTCAATGGATTGCTCGAAAACTTGACGAATTGACATGAGAACCTGCAACAAGGAGGGTATTACAAAACTTTGCTTACTTGATAGTCCTTTATTTACTTGTAACGTCAATTTTTCCAGAAATTAAAAGATTGACACACTCATAAATACAGTGTATCATCTTGAATTAAAGTATATATACCGATTATGGAGTTAGTCGAAAGGCACATCATTAAACCAAATCATAGGTTTTATCGAGAAGCCGATAGACTGTCTTGGCTGTGCAAAAATTTTTACAATAACGCTAATTACATCTACCGTCAAAAGTTTTTCGCTAGCCAAGAAAGAAACGCTCTGGCTGTCGATCGCGCGCTCAAAACAAGTCCTGATTACAAAGCACTGCCCGCAAAAGTAGCACAAAGCACGATCGGCTTAGCGATCAAATTAGTGATAAAAGCATGGACTAGCTATTATATGGCGGTGCGAAACGATCGGGAAGACCAAACTAAGTTTAAAACCGCACCGAAAATCCCTCATGACAAAGGTTCAAGAGAGCTAAAAAGAGAGGACGGGCACTATGTAGTTGTATTTAATTGTCAAGCTGTCAGCAAAAGAGCCTTAAAAAAAGGATACGATCGTCCCTCTGGGACTAATATTTGGTTGCCCTCAAAAGTGACATCGATTCTGGAAATCCGGATTGTTCCCAAAGTAGGTTGTTATGTTGTCGAGGTGCTATATGAAAAGTTAGAACAGCCTTTACAAGTTAATCGGAGAGTCGCTGCCATAGATTTAGGATTAAACAATATGGCAACATTAACCTACAATGTTCGTGGGTTAGTACCGACAATCTACGAGGGACGGGGTGTTAAGTCCAGAAACCAATACTGCAATCAAGTTTCATCGGCATTGAAATTATTGCTGCCCGTAGCGCAAAAAAACAGTAAAAAACTAGCCCGATTGTGGCACAATCGTAACTGTAAAGTCGATTACTACCTCCATACGACGAGTTCCGCAATTATTAAAGAACTCGTTAATCATCAAATTGGCTTGCTGGCTATAGGCCAATACGCTTGGCTTAAGGAAAATTGTAGCGAAAATGTTGGGTTTCGTTCCTCAACCCAACCTACGCACTACGCACGATCTGTTTTTTTAGAACTAACTGAACCGTATTGGGCTATAGGCTGGAACGAGGATTTTAAAGATGGGATTAATACTGGTAAAGTTGACAATCTAAATTTTTCCCGTATTCCCCATCGCCGATTTGTGCAAATGTTGCAGTACAAAGGACAACTTGCGGGAATTCAAGTTGGGTTAGTTGAGGAGAGTTACACATCCAAATGTTCAGCTTGGGATTTGGAACCAATTCACCAACATTCCGACTACATTGGCAGTAGGGTAAAAAGAGGATTGTTCAGAACCCAAACTGGACGATTCATAAATGCCGATGTCAAGGGTTCTTTGAATATTGGCCCCAAAGCAGTCGGAGATGGGTTGATCCCAAATTCGCTAGAGGGTTTTGTAGTTAACCCAGTACATTAAAAGTGTACAAACATTAAATTTAGGCGATGTCTAGATTTTTTGGAACTATTATTAAAGTTTCGTCTTCTCCTTGTCAAATGTGACGTTAACCTGAGAAAAAAATGAATGAAACTTGGCAAGAAACAACTCAACCCATATCGGGCCCCATAGCGGCTTTGTCCGATCGCCTTTTGGCCCAGGCCCAGCCCGCAAATCCCCTGACAGATGCGGAACGCGGAATTAACAATTTCCTTCAGGGCTCAAACATTGAAAATCTCCTCTGGGCCGTCGGTATCCTGCTCATTGGCTTGATAGTATCAGCCCTCGTCTCATCTTTAGTGGGGGGATTGCTCAAGAAAACTACGCTCGACAACCGGCTGGCTACTTGGATTACCGGCCGCCCGGAAGGATCTGGAGCCCCGCAAGTGGAAAAATGGATTTCCGCAGCGGTTTTCTGGATCATTTTTGTCTTTTTCCTAATTGCCTTTTTCAACCGGCTGAATCTCACGGCTGTCTCGCAACCGCTCAATACTTTTCTCAATCAAATTACCGGTTTCTTGCCGAAGTTAGCCGGCGCGCTAATTTGGTTGGGGATTGCTTGGGTGTTGGCGACAGTCGCCAAAATGGCAGTATCGCGGGCAATGCGCGCTTTTAACGTGGACGAGCGCTTGAATCAAGAGGTGGGCGCAGCGCCCACTGAGCGCCCTTTGCTGCTGAGCGATACTGTGGCGAATGCGCTGTACTGGTTCATTTTTCTGCTGTTTTTGCCACTGATTCTCGACTCACTGGAAATGCAGCAGGCTCTGCTGCCGGTTAATAATTTACTCAACCAAATTCTGGCGGCAATTCCGAAAATTCTGGAAGCTGTGCTGATTGGGTTTGTGGGCTGGCTGCTGGCTATGGTGGTGCGGCGGATTGTCACGAATCTGTTGGCGGCTGCTGGGGCAGACGGTTTGGGTGCTCGGTTTGGAATTTCGCGGACTTCGGGCGGACAATCGCTGTCGTGGATTGTCGGTACGATCGTCTATGTTTTGATTTTGATTCCAACCGCGATCGCAGCTCTGAACGCTTTGGACATTCAAGCGATTTCGCAGCCTGCTGTCGCGATGCTCAACGACATTTTGGGCGCGGTTCCCAAAATCTTCACGGCAGCCATGATTCTGGCGCTTGCTTACATTTTGGGGCGCTGGGTAGGCGATTTGGTTACTAATATCATGACCGGAATTGGCTTCAACAATGTCTTTTCTTGGTTGGGGGTGCAGCCACCGAAACAGTCGCTAAGGCTACCGCCAAGTTCGATCGATCCCGACGCAACGATTCTTCAGGAACCGGAAATTCCGGCCCGCACGCCTTCTGAGTTGGTCGGCATTGTGGTGCAGGTGGGCATCCTGCTGTTTGCAGTGGTGGCTGCTACCGACGTGCTGCAAATTCCAGCGCTGACGGCTATTGTTAGCGGTATTGTCCTGGTTGCAGGTAGGGTGCTAGCCGGTTTGGTGGTATTTGCGATCGGCTTGTATTTGGCGAATCTGGCGTTTAGTTTGATTGCCAGTTCTGGAACTCGCCAAGCGCGGCTTTTGGGCCAAGCGGCTCGGGTTGCGATTATTGCCTTTGTTTCAGCCTTGGCGCTGCAACAGATGGGCATTGGCAGCGATATTGTGAATTTGGCTTTCGGGCTCCTGCTTGGGGCGATCGCAGTTGGCATTGCTCTAGCTTTTGGTTTGGGCGGGCGCGAGATTGCGGCCGACCAAATTCGCGAATTGTTAGCGTCGTTTAAACAAGATAAGACGCCACGTTTGTAATACTATAAAATGGCGTTTGTCAAGTACAAACGCCATTTTTTTATGATTAATTTCATTGTGAGGGTCGCGAAGCAATCGCAAAGCCTTTGAATTTGAGGATACAGCTATAGACTGTTCGGAAGCAGAGATTGATTCTTGTTTCTGGGCCCATGCCCCTAATTGAGAATGTTAAGAGCTGCATCGCCGGCCCTAAAACAACAAAACCTTCTCTATGAGAAGGTTTTATCACAATCGGAGCGGCGGGATTTGAACCCACGACCCCTACTACCCCAAAGTAGTGCGCTACCAAGCTGCGCTACGCCCCGACAGCTTTAACAGCTTAGCATAGAATTCCCGAAAAAGTCAAAAAACTTTTAAAACTTTTGCGGCCTGCACCAAAGTCGGAACCGCAGCCGCCGGCCAAAAACCCTCGCACCTCCTGCCAGCATTCAGGATCAACTGCACGCTGTAAGCTTCGGGATAGCCTTCCACCTGCACCCACAGCAAGTCGCTTTCGGCTTCAATGGCTATTTTTTCCTCGTCCATTAACTCAGAGGCCATTTGACTCATGGTGCCGGCCAATTGCCCCAACAATCGGCAAAAATCGTTTAACTCAGCCTCTGTGAGTTCGATCGCCCAACCGTCGCCAGCTACCAAACCCTTAAACTCCTGGGCCTCCGGGTTCCATCCCAAACGCCACCCAACATCGGTTTTAATTACACGTTCCACCATTAAGGGATTTTAGATTTTAGATTTTGGATTTTAGATTAGTAGGGCTTACCCATAAATACGAAAGAAACCGGGTTTTTTACCTTTGTTAAAGGCTCAAAAGCACTATTTCCGTAAAAAACCCGGTTTCTACAAGCTGGTGTATTAAGGTGCCAGCAACTTCGCATCTCCCGGCTGCGGCTGCGGTATATCCGGCGAATTCGATCGCCCTTGTGGTTTTTCCCCCGCCGTCGGTGTGCGCCCACGCCCGGAATTCTCCGTAAAAACATCAACCAAAGCTTCAACCAAAGCATCCCGCTGTGCTCTATTTAACTTTTGAATAGCAGCGCGATCCTGTTCCATTGGATTTGAGCGCAAAAGGTCTTTTCCCGGATAAACACTTTCCACCAAATAATCTGGAGTCGCCCCCAAATAGTCAGCTAAACTCAACTTCCAATCAAAGCGGTAATTGGGCGGCCGTCCTTTGACAAATACGTGATATCGAATGAACCGCCCGACTAAAGTATTGGTAGGATCGACTTTTCCAGTTTCCTTAGAAATGTAGTTATTTTCGATCGGGAAATCCGGCAATTTTTCGTACACCAATTTCCACGCATCTTGCACCCTCACTTGCGGCGGCGCAGATTGTTGAGCCACCCGCTGCACTGATACAGACTCAGAACTCCGCAGCAGCGAAGGTTCCAAAGCCGACATACTCAGTTCCCCGGATTCCAATACCCAACTCAAAAGCGTGAAAATCGCTACACTCAAAGTAACCAAGAGAAAACTTAAGCCCTGCTTTAATCTATTCACGGTTTTGACAATAATTTCAAAAATAGAATAATTTCATAAACTTACCCCCAAGCAGATGTCCTAGTTTCTAATTTTAGGATTTACGATCCTCAACCCGGTTTATTAGAAACATCAGAGTTTTTTTAACAAGGGAACTAGGAATCAACCGGGTTTCTCCTCCCGCGCACCCAAGTCTAGTTTAAGAAAGTTTTGAGTGTGGAGTTTAAAAAAATTACTCGCAATTCACCACTCAAAACTCAAAACTCCCCAACTCTAGATGTCTCCGATAATTTCCGGCTGAGTCAGTTCATCCGACATCTCAAATATCGCCCGCATTACAGGTTTCATTTGATGGTCGTCCATATTGTCAAAATCTTCATATCGACGGCGTTTTGCGCGGTTCGCCACCTGCACCGTAATCCGATAGCGGTTGGATGCACCGTTAATCAACTCTTCCGCCCGACGGGTTAGCTGAGTTGAATCGAAAGTTGGACGCTTAACCATGAGACTCCCTACTTTATGTAATGTTACATTCTAGTCTAGTATGTCAAGATTCATAATTTATTAACTGAGTATCATTACTTATGCAGGTAGCAACAGCCTATTCCTTTGGTCACTTGCATCGGGGAAATTCTCATCCCCTCAAATTGGTTGCTTTCGGTGACAGCTTAATCTACGGTTTCGGCGACGGTGTAGGTGGAGGTTGGGTGGAAAGATTGCGGCGCCAGTGGATGTTACCGGAGAGTGCAGGACACGTTTTATACAATTTGGGCGTTCGGGGCGATCGGGCCTATCAAGTCTCCCAGCGGCTCGAAAACGAGTTTCGCCACCGTGGCGAGCTCAGAAACCGTTTCCCGGATGCGATTATTCTTTCGGTAGGCCTCAACGATTCGGCGAGAGTACAGTCGCCTACCGGGCGCAGCTACACTGATTTTGAACATTTTAAAACTGTTTTGGATCATTTGTTAAACCTGTCCCAACAACTTTGTCCGGTGATATTTGTCGGGATGGTGCCGGTGGATGAAAGTAAAATGCCTTTTCAAGATTGTTTGTATTACAATCATGCCGACCAATATCAGTATAAAGAAGCAACAAAATTAGCTTGTCAGTTGCGGGGAATTCCCTATTTAGATATTTTTGATAAATGGATAAATCGGGGCAGTGATTGGTGGCGATCGCGCTTGATTGCAGATGGGCTGCATCCCAATGCAGCGGGGTATCAATCTTTATTTGAAGATGTGACAAGTTGGGAACCGATCGCAAGTATTAGTCATTAGTTAGTTGTCAGTAGTCGGTAGTCATTAGATAGTAGTCATTAGTTATTAGTTATTAGTCATTAATCTAGTCGAGTGAGGGCGGGCGCTCTTGGCACCGCCCCTACATATAAAGGCTCTGCATCCAGAACTCTATAATTTCAAGGTAGATAAGGGAGATAAGCAACATAAGGATTTTAAGGAATTTAAGCATTTTAAAATTACCCAATCACCATAAAAATATTTATTTTAAAAGACCGTATCTTCCCCGCACCATAAGTAAAATTCTTCAATAATGATTACATAACCGAGGGAAAGAGCAAGTTGGGCAGAATCAATCAGCCTATCAAAAGCTTAGTTCTCCTCAATAAAAAACTTGTGTAAATTGGAGAATCAAAAATGTCTGTATTACATCGCATTAAATCTGGTACATCTGTTTTATTAACACTGGGAACAGTTGCCGGAACCGCAGCGCCGATGCTAACTCCCGCGCCTGCTTTTGCTCAGACAGCTTTTTCGGATGTTAATAATAACTACTGGGCAAAAGACTTTATCCAAGATTTGTCAGAAAGAGGAATTATCAAAGGATTTCCCGATCGCACTTTCCGCCCGGATGCACCGGTAACGCGGGCTGAATTTGCGGCAATGATCCGTTCGGTGAAAAAGGCAAAAACCCGCGATGCTGTGCGGTTTGCCGATGTTCCGTCTAATTTTTGGGCAAGCGGGGCGATCGCCGAAGCTTACGAAATGGGATGGATGTCTGGCTATCCCGGCAATGTTTTTAGGCCGACACAGCAGATTCCTCGCGTTCAAGTTGTAGTCGCTTTAAATAACGGCATGGGCTATGAGCCTAGGTGCGATTTTCAAGATGTTCTCAGCTACTATAATGATGCGGGTGAGATTCAAAGTTATGCTGTCAAAAGCGTTGCTGCGGCTACTGAAAAACAGTTAGTTGTCAGCTATCCCAATCCTAAATCTCTCAAACCTAACAAGTCAGCAACACGAGCTGAAGTAGCTGCTTTTATCTATCAAACATTAGTGAGTACCAATCAAGCAAGACCAATTAATTCTCCTTACATTGCTAAGATTGATGTTAGCGAGTCGGTTGCTGTGCAAATTCCCAGGGGGGTGACTATCCCAATCGAGTACACAAAAGGCAAGATTTTGCTCGCCCCTAATGACAAGTCTCCGATTACGCTGACTGTAGCTGCGGATATCACGGGAAGTAATGGCCAAGTGTTGATACCCGAAGGCTCGAAAATTAGCGGCGAATTGCGATCGACTGCATCGGGCGTTCAGTTTGTGGCTCAAGAATTAAGTATACTCAACGGGAGCAGAGTGCCTCTCAATGCCACTTCGCAAGTGATTACTAGGAAAGAAACTGTTACCAAGGGCGTTAATGTTGGTAATCTGGTTAAGAATACGGCGTTGGGTGCAGCAGCAGCGGCGGCGATTGCAGGTGTTACGGGCGATCGGGCGATCGCAACTGAAGAGGTGCTCGGCGGTGCGGGAATCGGGACTTTGATCGGGGTATTTTTGGGTCGAGATAAAGTCGATTTGTATGCTGTTAATCCCGACACCGATCTAGATTTGCTGTTGAATTCCGATTTGGTAGTTGGTACTGCCAGCACAGACATTTGTAGCGCTCGATAGAGCCGATAATGGGAAATTTCCTCAAACCCCTCGCCTTGCAGGAGAGGGGCTTTAATTTGTGTATTTCACTTTCCTACAGGTGCATCTAATCAAATAATTAGCCAGGGATTTTCTTTAAGTGTGAATTCCTACGGACATCCCAAACTTTCGCGAGTAGAAACTCCCGTCACGGGATTGACACCATCTGCTTTCTCGCACAGGAGAGTCACTTGATAAGCGTCGATAATCGCGTCAGTAAAGTCAGCGCCGGAAATTGCAGCATCAAAAAACCGAGTTCGAGTCATAATTGCCTCGGAAAAATTAGCATTTGTCAAATTAGCGCCGTCGAATGTAACTCTATCTGCCAAAGCGCCGGAGAGGTTGGCACCTGACAAGTTTGCATTCAGCAAAACTCCCTTAGTCAAAATCGCATTAGTTAAATCAGCACCTTGAAAGTTTGTTCCCCGCATTTCCGCAGCGACAAATGTTCCCCCCGCTAAATCAGAGTTGGAAAAATCGCGATCGGACAAATTAATATTTGTGTAATTAATATTTGTTTTTGGTAGGGCAAATGCTGGAGTAGCACTCAGCAGCACCCACCCCAAAGCCAACACTAAACTTAAAACCAGGCTCAGAAATATTCGGAAAACACTTTTCATGATGATGGGAATGGGGAATTGGGCATAGTTGACTGTTGACTGTTGACTAATGACTGATGACTCATGACTAATGACTCATGACTAATTAAAATCGCTTTACCCAATCTTCGCCAACGCGAAGCGTCAAGTCAGAATTAATTTCACCGGTAGAAGATGCTTCAAGTTTACCGCCGCCTAACTCTTTTTGCAGTAGATTCGCTGCCTCTAAATCGCCTTGCTGAACAATAATTTGACTTTGACGCTGCTTTTGGGGCGCATCCTGCACTACAGATACATTAAAAAATCCCTTTTTTGTGAGAAATTCAGCAACGTTTTTTGCGCTTGTCGGTTTGCTAGAAGCGTTTTGGACAGATATTTTGAGGTTTTTGGGCAACAGGGACTCGGTTGGGTTGCGAAATCGTCCTTGTTCAAAATCCGGCACGCTCTGGTTCAAGTATTGTGTCATAATGCGATCGCGCCCGAGCACATCTACAATCCAATAACTCCTCAAATCCCCTGTTTCTGAACTAGAACGTCCAGGCAACATTACCATTTTAAAATTATCTCGTTCCAATTGCAAACCGAAATTGGCTAGCGTCAATATTTCCTCATAACTTAGGTTTGTATCCACATATTTTTGCATCAATCGAACAATTTGTGGCAAGCGCACCAATGCTGATGGACTTGCGAGGCGGTCCCGAATAGCTTGAATTAAAGATTGCTGCCGTTGAATGCGGCCAATATCTCCTAAACCGTCGTTGCGAAATCGAGCAAATTGTTCTGCTTGTTCTCCGTTGAGAGTTTGCCATCCCTGGCCTAAGTTTATTTTTAACTTTTGAGCGGTATCTGTATAGGACATCGCGCGAGGTACAAATACCTCAACTCCGCCCAACAAATCGACTAATTCCTGAAACGCATTGCTGCTGACTCGCACGTATCTTTCAATTTTCGTATTGTTCAGCATACTGCTAACTAATTGCGTCGCCAAAGCTGCTCCTCCCGTAGCATTAGCTTCGCTAATTTTGCTGAATCTAATTCCGGGAACTTCGACTTTAGTATCTCGTGGAACTGAAAGTAAACTAATAGATTTATCTCTAGGTTCGAGGTGAAATAAGAGTATCGTATCGCTGCGGCCGTTAAATATCTTAGGGGAATTGGCAGCAGATTCTGGCATGGCGTCAATTCCCAATATCAAGATATTAACTGACCGCGACAGGCGGTATCCAGAGCGGTTGGAGGATAGATAGTCAAAGCCCGTCGCCTCTAATACTCTATTGATAATTGGCGGTTCCACGGGAGCTAAAAGGGCGGTAATTGCACCCAATGTAGCCGAGATGGCGGCTGTGAAAACTAGGAAAAATAGCCCCACTATATACAGGAAGAATTTAGGCTTTTTTCGAGAGATTTCAGCGACTGGTGTAACAAAGTCTCTTTTAAAAATTGACAAGTTTTTCATAGACTTGCTGTTGGTTATTGCAGTTTTTCAGCTTTGCAGTAAAACTTGGGCGGTGCTTCTGGGAAGTATTTGAACATAGCCGGACACAGCCAGCCTTCGAGATTTTTCGATTCCCACCGATACCAGTTACCGCCGTATTCTGCTTTCAACCACAGCATTTCTGCTTGATATCCGGGAAATGGATTGGCTGAAAATAAAAGTCGGAAACCTTGGGCGGCATTGGGAATGTCTGCGACAAGCGCGTTAATCATTTCGGGGACGCCCTGAACAAATGGTTCTCGGACAAGTCCGACTCGCTCGTCGTCAAAAACCCAGGTGTACTGTTCGCGATAGGGGTAAATTACCATCATGGCATTGGACATGGTATTCGCCTCTTTTCATTTCCTTTTTTTGTCTGCAAAAATGCAACTGTTGATACATTATATTCTGTGGCGCGGAAGTTGTGCGCTATCCGCTTTGACAACCCTGTTTTAACTTAGGAATTTTCGCGGGTTATTTACAAAGTTTATTCGGTTTTGGCGGATTGGCGAAGTTGAGAGCGATGGGGCTTTATATCTATTTTTGTGTTTTTTTTTATTTTATGTAATACCAATTCTCCAAACTCTTGCAACAATTATGAGTTTTTGGTTTGTTTACGCTCACGCTTCAGGTAAGGTGCGTCGCTTGGAGATTGTCGCTCTTTTTTAGGATTGGCAGGTGGCGACGCACCCTACAGCTACTGTTGCATGAGTTTTGAGAATTAGTATAAATAGTATCCCAATTAAACAGAAATAAAGGTGATTACTGCCAGGATTTTTACTCTTATGGTGCCTATTTGTATAACCATTACTACGTTTATAGTAAGGACAAATAGTCTGTATTCATCCCAACTATGAGAACCGACACCCTAACTACCAAACTATAACTATTTGTAGCTGGGTGTGATGTTTCTTTTCGGGAAAATCCCGCTCAAATTCTCGTCAGCTCAACCAGGGCATTAGCTAAATATTGATACTGCGGCAAAGTATTGTATAATTGAGCCGAAATCCTCACCAACTGCTTACTAGCATTCGGCCAAGGAATCACCGGAACTTCAATTTTAAAAATCTCCCACAGCGCCTCTTGCAAAGGTGGAATTCCTCCCTTTGCAACCACATCAGACTGGGAGTCTAGCAGCGGCACAACAGCCATCGAACCCACCATTTCATCAGGACAAGGTAGCGGCAAATCTAATTTGTCCGCCAATATTTTTCTTCCAGCCAATGCTAAAGCATGATTCTTTGCCATCAATTCCGGCCAGCCGCCGCTCAACAAAGAACCCATAAAATCAATAGCTACAGGCACGCACAAATAGGGGCTAGGATCGACTGTTCCCATCCAGTCAAATTCTAGTTGAAAGCGCGATTTATCAGCACGGGGCGAGTTAGCACCGTGACTGATTGTAGTTGGCCGAATGGCATTTTGTTTGTCGCGCCGCACGTATAAAAAGCCCGCACCTTTCGGCGCGCACAGCCACTTGTGGCAATTTCCCGTATAATAAGCTGCGCCAATTTCCTCTAAATTCAGTGCTACCATTCCCGGCGCGTGAGCTCCGTCTACCAATACATCCACGCCACGGTTAGCTAACTCGCCGACTAACTGTTTGATGGGAAAAATTAAACCTGTTTGGCTGACAACGTGGTCTAATAAGGCTAACTTTGTTTGCGGTGAAACGCACTTAATTATTGCTTCAATAACTTGGTCGGGTGACTCAATGGGAAAGGGGACTTCTGCTACTATTACTTTAGCGCCTGTACGCTCGGCTACAAAATTAAGTGTGTTGCGGCAAGCGTTGTATTCCTGATTTGTAGTTAGCAATTCGTCGCCCGGAGAAAAACAGAGCGATCGCAAAACTGCATTTACTCCCGTCGTCGCATTCGGCACAAAAGCCAAGTCATCCTCACTCGCACCGAGAAATGCTGCTAACTGATTTCTCGCATTATCCAACAAGGGTTCAAATTCCCGCAGTAAAAAGCGCAATGGTTCTCTTTCCAGTTGTTCTCGAAAAATGGTTTGCGCTTCGAGTACGGGAATCGGACAGGCCCCAAAAGAGCCGTGATTGAGGAAAGTTATATCGCGATCGAGCAACCAATATTGGTTAATCATTAGTAAATAGTAATTAGTAATTAGTCAGTTAACTGTCAACTGTCAAAAGTCAACAGTTACTCATTTTACCTTTTAATTGCTCAAACTCTTCTAATGTATTGCAATTCGATAACATTACTGCTTCTCGTTCCCCTACAGGTAAAGGGATTGCGGGTATTTGATTTAACCAAACTTGAAAGGAACGTCCTCCTTTGTCAATAAAACTTTGCAAGCTGGGCAGAGATTGTTGGCGGTAGAAGCCGCACAAAGGCTCCCAGCGCGAATTTTGATAAGGGACAACTGCTAAAGTTGATGGGGGAAACTCTGTTAACTGACTTGCCCAATTCTGAATAATCTGGGCATCCAACAAAGGCAAATCGCAAGCTAACAGTAAAATCCACTCGGCGGCAATTTCTGTCAATCCCTGAGTCAATGCAACCAAGGGCCCGGATCCCGGATTGTACTCTACCAGAAATTGGGATGTTTCGGTTAAGGTCGATCGATAGCGATCGGGCCAAGCAGTCAGAACATAAACTTCGGGGGTTACAACTGCGGCAACTTCCAACGCCCGCTGCAAGAGGGATTTGCCCTCTATTTCCAGTAGAGCTTTATCCCTACCCATCCGCGAACTTTGGCCGCCTGCAAGCACAATTACGGCAATTTTATGATTAGTCATTAGTCAGTAGTCAGTAGTCAGTAGTCAGTAGTCAGTAGTCAGTAGTCATTAGTTATCGCAAGAATTGTCTGTTTTGAACAGGCAAGATGCCTGTTCCACAATAATTATTGGAGATGTCTAGTAGTCAGTAGTAAGTAGTCAGTAGTCAACTGTCAACTGTCAACTCAAAACACTAACGGCTTGGCTAACTTCCTCAAGTTTTTGCACGACTTGACCCCGACTTAATAAAGTTTCTGCCTCAATCAAACCCGAGCTCATATCCAAACAAACTCCGCTGCGCCACAGATAAAATCCGCCGTTCCAGATAGCGGACTGCATCACTTCTGAGGGTTTTCCAAGCAACACTTCCTGCATTTGTTTTAATAACTCAGAGGTTGATTCAAATGCCGGATTTGTGTTGCTAAAACCGTAATCTCCGTGGGCCAAAAGCAGTCGTTCAAACTCGGCATCCGGCTTAGCAATGCCGATAATCGCAGTACGATCGCGCGGCAAATCGCAGCTTCCCTCCAATCCTTTGACTGTGGTATAATTTTTGATTCCCCGCAAGTCAAAGGCTTTTTGAAACATACCTTCTGTCGGCGGGTGGACGTAGCCCGATATAACGTTAACATCGCCGGCACAGGGACACCACATCAACTCCATTGTCGAAAAAGGTGGCCGTTTTCCAATTTCGCGGCGGTAGGGCACTAAAGCGGCGGCTTGAGGAAAATGCTTGGGAAGGTACACAAAACCCAAACCCGTATTGTCAAAAACTTGCTGGACTTTTTCTAAACTCAGTTTTCTCCAGTCAACTCCCAAACCGCGCCAAATTTCAATCAGGGGAATGCCTTCCTTGGTTGGCATGGTATCCCCGCCGTGCATGAGGGTTGGGACGCCAGATGCGGCTAAAATTAGGGCGGTTATTGGGCTAATTGGAGCCGTGCGCGATCGCCCGTCGTAAGCAACGCCAAACACGGCGACGGTAGAGACGGAAAACCCTTTTTCTCGGTTTGGGGGGGCAAGAAGGGGCCCCAATTCTTCATAAGCATCGAGCATTCCCGCTAATTCTTCCCCAGTGGGCCGTTTAATGCGGTGGGAAATCATAAAAGCTCCGATTTGAGCTGGTGTTGCTTCCCCCAGCAGCATCATCCGCGTGGCTGCTGCTGCTTCGGAGCGAGTTAAGTTTTCTCCTGTGTGTACTCCGCTGCCAATTTTTCGCAGCAATTCTCTAAATGCGTCACTCATAACATTTGAAGTTGGTAATTGGTAAGGGGTAATTGGTAGTATTTGAACCGTTTTAAATTTAAATTTCAGAACTATCTATTTAAAATTATCGAATTATACCAGTTCCCAAAAAGAAGGCAATTGTTGGAAATATCCAAACCCTTATTTCATCAGTCATTCCCAATCTCAAATCTAAAATCTAAAATGGTATTAACTGCCTGATTTTTCTAGGTTGATTACATCAAATGGCGGCACAAATTCGCGTACCAAATTCCAGAAATGGGCGATCGGCGGAATTTGCATTCGATCGTGAGTTGTCACCAATACCACTTCGCGAGTCCAAGTGGGATCTGCGGCCAATTGACCGATCGTCGAAACCTTGGAATTTGAGCGCTCTGGGGCGATCGACCGAATTGCTAAAGTACGATCGCCCTTCGCCTCCACCAAAGCTGAATGCGGCAGCAAAGCAATCAATTCTCCCTGTCGCACCACACCCCGAAAAGCATCAAGAGTGTTGAGTTCCAAAACAGCATGAAGTTTAGCACCGATGCGTCCAAATTGTTCTTGCACCATCCGCTGCATTCCGTACCCGTCCTTAAACACCACTTGCGGGTAACAAATCAATTCCGGCCAAGGTACTCGATCGTACTGTGCCAGGGGATGACCCGCCGCCATCAACACCTCGATCGGCTCATTGTAGAGCACCTCAACCAACATTTCCGGGGCTTGAGTAAAATGGCGGTTGTTCATCACCACAGCGATGTCAACCAAACCGTCTTTGAGGACTTTCAGAGCTCGATCGCTCCCGAGGGCAGTCACTCGCAATTGCACGTCTGGATAGTCGCGGCAAAACTTTTGCAGCACAGGTGGCAAATAAGCAGCGCAAACCGAATGAATCGCCGCCACGCAGAGTTCCGGCTGCTTTCCTGCCCGTAAGTCTCCCAATTCTTCAGCAGCATTTCGCCAAGTCTGACAGATTTTGCGAGCGTGAGGCAGTAGGCATTCCCCTCCCACAGTCAGTTTCGCGTGGGCCGTGCGGTGAAACAGCGACAAACCCACTTCCGCTTCTAATCCCTGCACTTGGCGGCTAATAGTCGATTGGGTAACGCCACACTTCCGGGCCGCTTGCTGAAAGCTACCAGTTTCAGCCACTGAAAGAAATGCTTGAAGCTGCTCTAAGCGCATGGATGTTTCATTCGAGATGGTTTCAGAAATTTTACTGGAACATAATCTGTGACATTAACCGATGTAGTAGCAGAATTTAGTAGACTTTGATACAGGTACAGATTAGTTTTGATTCCAGCGCCAGAGGCGGGGATGCTGCGCTCTAAGCATCAATCTGCTCCGGCAGGATTTCTGAGCCTCCAAGTAGAGGTCGATTCTCCTATGTTGAAGGGATTTCTGAATCTGCAAACTTATCAAAAAATAGATTCAATAAAGATGAATTTATCGACTATTGCCAGTTGCTAGCTAAACCGTTTCACCCAACGGCACTTTAGTAATCTCTTCATCAAGCGCGCTCAATTGCTCTGTTTTTCCGTAAGTTGTGAATTCAAAAGATAGCATTGAATTTCGTACCTCCTTGGGAATTATAGTACCTCACTCTCCCTAAACCTCTCAATAAATGGACAAATATTTCAGGCAGGTTAGTTAAACCCTGCTGTGAACTTTCCTCCCCGGACTAAAGTCACTTTTGTTTTATGTTTTTTTGTGTATAAACTAGAAATTAGCGGGTCAGCAACACAAGTGCAACTAAGATCGATCGCACAGGAAAGCCGAAATGCTGCTCTTTATTAAGATTATGTCATTTAACCACAATTTTATTCCGCAAGATGGCTGTTGCCAGTGGCAACCCCAGTTGATGGGACTGCAGGTGGTCAGCGATGTGTTAATTGCCTTGGCTTATTATTCAATTCCAGCACTTCTGACATACTATGCCCGGAAGCAGCGGGACGTGCCTTTGAGCAAGGGGTTTATCCTATTGGGAGCCTGGTTTTTCTGGGGCGGGACAACTTACTTGATGCAAGTTTGGATGCTGGTGCACCCCAGCTACTGGCTGTCAAGTTCGATCGCCCCCGTTACCGCTATCATCTCTTTGTGGGCTGTAGCGTCCCTGAGACCTTGGATTTCTCAAGTGTTGGCTTTGGCTGGGGCGGCCTCTTTTCCAGGAAATACGGCGCTGGAATCTGAAAAGGTCGATCGACTGCAAGCCGACTCTGATATTACAAATTCCGTCCCCTCCCTCACAACCGAACTCCAGCAAATTAACCAGCAATTGCTTGCAGAAATAACGCAGCGAGAGCGAGTCGAGGATCTCCTGCTTGACACCGTAGGCAAGCTGCAAGAAAGCGAAGAACGCTTCCGCGTTTTTCAGGAATTATCTCTAGACGGTTTTAACGTGTTCCGCAGCATCCGCGACGAATCCACAATTGTGGATTTTGAATGGGAATACGTCAATCCTGCTGCAGCAAAAATTCAGCAGAGTACCCCAGAGGAATTAATCGGCAAGCGATTGCTGCAAGTGCTGCCGGGCCATAAATATAGCGGTTTGTTCGACAGTTACGTCCAAGTTACAGAAACAGGAATTCCCCTCGATACCGAGATTTATTACAACAGCGAAAGCGAAGGCATTGTCGGCTGGTTTCGGATTATGACCGTTAAATTGGGCGACGGCATTGCTATTTCTTTTGGCGATATTACTAAGCGCAAGCAAGTAGAAGCATCCCTGCGCGAGGCGCTGCAAAAACTCACTTCTCATTTTGAAAATACGCCCCTAGCGGTGATTGAGTGGGATGAAAACTTTCGTCTCAGCGGGTGGTCGCCGGCGGCCGAGAATATTTTTGGCTGGGAAAAAAG
The DNA here is from genome assembly GCF_036700325.1 of Microcoleus sp. Z1_B2. Lineage (NCBI taxonomy): Bacteria > Bacillati > Cyanobacteriota > Cyanophyceae > Oscillatoriales > Microcoleaceae > Microcoleus > Microcoleus sp. Z1_B2. The sequence goes on along the minus strand of NZ_JAUBOQ010000042.1, from coordinate 20,246 downwards.
AGAAGTTTTAGGCAAGCATTTTAGCGACTGGAACTTTATTTCCAAGGGCGATTTGTCAGAGGTAGAATCTGCAATTTATAGTTTAAAAAAACCAGAAAATCGCTGCAATGTAGTTCGCAACAGCAATTATAATAAGAGGGGTTCGTTGGTACACTGCGAGTGGTACAATTCGGCTTTTTACAGCGATTCGGGACAGTTGGTATCGGTGCTGTCTCTGGTTTTGGACGTGACTGAACGCTTTAAGTTTCTGGAAGTGCTGCGACAGTCTGAAGAGCGGTTTCGGATTGCAGCAGAAAGTGCCAGTGATTTGATTTACGAATGGGATATCGAGACCGACATCGTGCTGTGGTTCGGTCACGTAGACGAACATTTGGAGTACGCAAAAGGCGGATTTCCGAGGACAAGAGCAGCTTGGAACAGTATCTTGCACCCGATCGACCGCGATCGAGTTTTGGTCGCAGTCGATCGGTATTTGAGTGCGCCAGACAGTTCTGCCGCCCCATTTTTTGAGGAATACCGCGTTCAGTGCCAACGGGGTGGCTTGCTCCATTGGATCGATCGGGGCAAAGCAGTGCTTGACAAACAAGGCAATCCCTGCAAATGGATCGGCGTAATTAGCGACATCACCGCTCGCAAAGAAGCCGAAGAACAGCGGAATTGGGCATTGGCGCGGGAACAGGCCGCTCGTCGCGAAGCCGAAGCCAGCGAACAGTTGTACCGCGTCCTCGCTGAAGCCATCCCGCAAATAGTTTGGACTGCCAGACCCGACGGCTGGCTCGACTACTACAACCAGCGCTGGTTTGAATATACTGGCTTGACGCTGGAGGAAACTCAAGGCTGGGGGTGGCAGCCAGTTTTGCATCCAGATGACGTGGAAGATGCTGTAGAAAGCTGGAAGACCTCGGTGCAGACGGGGAGGACTTACGAGGTGGAATACCGCTTTAAACGAGCCTCTGACGGGGCTTACCGCTGGCATCTGGGCAGGGCATTGCCCGTGCGGGACGCTGAGGGGAAAATTCTTAAATGGTTCGGGACTTGTACTGATATTGACGATCGCCAGCGATCGGCCCAAACAGCCTATTTTAACGCTCAAGCTTTGGCTTTGCTGTCGTCGGCTTCCCTGGATTACGAGAAGGCGCTGCAAGGTTTGGCAGATTTAACAGTACCGGGGCTAGGGGATTGGTGCTGTGTGCATTTGCTCGATGCCGACGGCTCGATCCGCTTGCAAGCAGTTGCTCACTCAGATCCGAGCAAAGTCGATCTGCTGTGGCAAATCGATCGGCGTATGCCACTCGACCCCCAGGGACGGCACGGAGTAGCAAAGGTGCTGCGGACTGGTGAGTCGAAGCTATACCCAGAAATACCGCAATGGGTGATCGAAGCAGTTGTCCCGGACAGGGAACTGCAGTTGGTGCTGCGCTCCCAATCCCAGGTGCTGTCGGCAATCTGCGTACCACTGATCGCTCGCGGGCGGACGCTGGGAGTGATTTCGTTGCTGTGCGGGGAGTCTGGCCGCCGCTGCGGGGTGGAGGATTTAATTTTGCTGGAGGATTTGGCGCGGGATGCGGCGGTGGCGATCGACAATGCGCGGCTTTACCGGGAAGCAGCGGAGGCCAACCGGATTAAAGACCAGTTTTTAGGAACGCTTTCTCACGAGTTGCGGACGCCTCTGAACGCGATTTTGGGCTGGGCCCAGATGTTGCGGCAGCGCCAGATGAGTGCCGAAAAAACGGCTGTGGGTTTGGAGACTATTGAGCGAAACGCGCGGTTGCAAACTCAGATGATTGAGGATTTGCTGGATGTTTCCCGGATTGTGAGCAACAAAGTGTGTTTGAAGCTGTTCCCGGTGGATTTGGTGCGGATTGTAGAAACGGCGGTGAAGGCGCTGATCCCTGATGCTGAAGCTAGGGGAATTGAATTGGTGAGTTTTTGTGGCGAAGGGGTGAGCTTGGTGAAGGGCGATGCTACTCGTTTGCAGCAGGTGGTGTCTAATTTGCTCTCGAATGCTATTAAGTTTACGCCGCCGTCGGGTCGCGTGGAAATCACGCTCTCGGAGGATGGGGAACCGGGAGCAGGGGGTGGCGCCATCTTGTCTGGGCCGTCTCCGGTTCACTCTGTTTCGATCGTTGTTAGCGATACGGGAATTGGCATCAGCAAGGAGTTTTTGCCCTTTGTGTTCGATCGCTTCCGCCAAGCTGACAGCACTTCTACGCGCAATTACGGCGGGCTGGGACTGGGGTTGGCGATCGTCCGCCATCTCGTGGAACTCCACGGCGGCAGTGTCTGGGCCGAAAGTCCTGGGGAAGGACTCGGCTCGACTTTCCGAGTCCGACTGCCAATTGAGCACAGCTAAAGTTGTGATTTTTCAGTTATCGAGTTCAAAATTCAATATTTAATTTCTACGTAAGGTGCTTATGGCGCACCCTAAATTTAAATGTTCTCCGTAAATCCGCCCGCTCTTAATTTTATTGCCATTCTTGCAGGGCGATCGCAATTCCTTGTTTCAATTTTGGTTCGAGACTCTCTTGTTTCACTAAGCTTTCTAATTTCTGCCTAGCCTCAGCAGCACCTAGCTGTTTGAGCGCTGCCATGCAGTGTAGCCTGACGCTGTTGTCTGCGTCGCCCAACATTGGAATCAGAGCATCTAGCCCTCTCATATCTCCTAATTTTCCTAAACCTAAAGCTAAAAATTTTTTGCTAACTGCCTCCTGCACGGCCGGATGATCGGTTTTCAACAAATCAATCAGAATTTCAGCAGCAACAGCTTTTAATTCCGGCTTTTCTACTCGCCCTAAAACCGTGACTATCTCTTGACAAACAGTATAATTTATGTTAGTAAATTGCGCCCTTAATGTCTGATGCAAATATGCTAAAGCGGTTGCAGTTTCCATCCAGCTTAGGGCGCGCACAGTTTCGATTTGCAATTCAACCGGAGTTATTGGCGATCGCAGCAATTCAAATAAAGCAGCAGCAGCAGCATCGGTTTTCACTCGCCCGATCGCGATCGCCGCTTGCTGACAAACTTCTAATCGGATGTCGGAAAGCAAAGGTTTGAGCAAGTTAACTAAATCTAATTCTGCATCTAAATAGGCGCGCACACCCAGAGCTCGCACGGCTTCTTTTCTGACTGCTGTCGCCGGATCTTTGAGTGCTGCTACCAGTACCGGGGGGATGCGGGAATCGTGAAAGCTGCTCAGGGCCTCGATTGCGGCTGCCCGCACCGCAACTTGAGAGTCTCCGACTACGCTCAACAGCGGTGGGATGGTTTCGGTGCGCCGAATTTGGGCGAGTGCTGCTGTTGCAAACTGTCGCGAGTCTTCTTGGAGTAGGAGAGTTGCGAGGGATTCTATAGCTGTCGGGCCGAAATTCCCTAGGGTTTCGGCGGCGATTTGGCTCAATTCTTCGTCGGAATTTTTGACTAATTCTACTAAAGCTTGAATCACTTCGGGGCTATTCCCTACGGGATAGCTTGGTTTCACGAACTTTCCGAGGATGCGGGCGGCAAACCACCGGGGTTCGGTGTCTGCGTCTTCGTCTTCGAGCACGGCAATTAAAGGTGCGATCGCGCCATCTCCCAGATTTGGCAATACTTTAGCAATTTCCCAACGGTCTTGAAAATCGCCCGATTTTAAGGCTTCTATTGCTAAACTGACAGCTTGCTCTAAAATGTGTTCTTCCTGCGGCTTGCTACCGTCGGCTGTCACTTGCTGCAAGCATTCAACTAACAAGGGCCAGTTTTGGCGATCGGCCGCGACTTGCGCTTTTTGTAAAAAATTATACATGATTTTAAATTAAGTTCGATCCACAAGCGAGGTTTTTTGCTGCTAAGTCAGAGCCGGAGGGAGCTATTTTTTACAAATCTTTTGCTACAATTATCCATTTTTTAACATTTTTGTCAATCCATCATAACTGGTAAAATGGAAGTAAAGCATTAATTTCATGCAGTTAAGGCATCAAGCTATACTTTTTGTAATTTAAAAGACCCAATATTCCTAATTAAAAATTAACAAATGAAGAAAGCTCTACTTTTAGTAAACCAGCACTCCCGAAAAGGGCAAAAGCTATTATCTCAAGCCACTGTAAAATTAGAAGCACTGGGTTTTGAGTTAATTATAGAGTCTACCGACCACGCCCACGAACTTTCCGACACGATTCGCCGCTACCAAAATCGAGTCGAATTAGTAATAATTGGCGGTGGCGACGGCACTCTCAACGCCGCCATAGAAGGTTTGATAGACACCAAGTTACCCTTGGGTATTTTGCCCATGGGAACAGCTAACGACCTAGCCCGCACTCTGAGAATCCCTACAGATTTATCAGCAGCTTGTCAAGTAATCGCCAGGGGTAAAGTTCGACTAATAGACCTAGGTTGGGTGAACGGCAAGCATTTTTTTAATGTGGCGAGTTTGGGATTGAGCGTGCAAATTACCCAGCGGCTGACTAAAAACGTGAAGCAGCGCTGGGGAGTTTTAGCTTATGCTTTTACTGCTTTGCAGACAATTTTGTCAGCGCGACCGTTCCGAGCAGAAATTAAGGTAAACAACCAATCTTTTAAGGTGAAAACTATTCAAATTGCCATTGGCAACGGTCGCTATTACGGCGGAGGGATGACAGTAGCCGAGGATGCCACAATCGACGACAAGCGACTGGATTTGTACAGTTTGGAAACAATACACTGGTGGGAAATCATTGCTTTGCTGCCGGCTATGAGGCAAGGAAATTATACCAGTTCGCCTAACGTTCGCGTCTTGTACGCTCAAGAATTTGAGGTGAATACTAGCAAACGCCGTCCGATTAATACCGACGGTGAAATCACAACTTACACGCCTGCAAAATTCCGAGTCATTCCCCAAGCTTTAGCAGTTATAGCTCCTTCATAACTCATGACTTATATAATTATGTTGTGGAACAGGCATCTTGCCTGTTCATATATAATTATGTTGTGCAACAGGCCGGAAAGCCTGTTCATATATTTGCCACGGGCAAGATGCCCGTGCCACAATTAATTAATCAATAAATTATATTATGTTGTGGAACAGGCCGGAAAGCCTGTTCATATATTTGCCACGGGCAAGATGCCCGTGCCACAGTTAATTAATCAATAAATTATATTATGTTGTGGAACAGGCATCTTGCCTGTTCATATATTAGCCACGGGCAAGATGCCCGTGCCACAATTAATTAATCAATAAATTATATTATGTTGTGGAACAGGCATCTTGCCTGTTCAGATATTAGCCACGGGCAAGATGCCCGTGCCACA